>JBDLIZ010000006.1:0-27637 GCA_039714615.1 Pseudomonadota bacterium
CTATCCATGTGATAATTGCGAGTTCAGTTAGCTTGTCAACGTTCACGGCAAGGCGCGCCTTGCAGGCAATGGCCATTCCCTTGTCAAGAGGCGCAACGCAGTCCGTGGGCGTTGACAAGCTAACCCGAAGGGCGTCCCTGTGGTGTCCCGCAGCTACGTTCCAGTGCTCGACAAGGGATATAGCCATTGTCTTCGCACTGCGCCTTGCTGCGAAACACCACAGGGACGCTGAATCCGTAATTATCACATGGATAGAGCACTGGCGTATTAGGGATTGATCGTGCAACAAACCCCAGGGTCCAGAGTGGGGTGTATAAATATCAATATGAAGATCATTGGTTACACTAACTTGACCATAAATCCGGTCTATTAAATTATTCTATGGCTGTGGATATCATCTATCTTCGAGAGCTACGCGTAGATGCCGTAATAGGCATTAACGAATGGGAACGGCGTATCCGTCAGGTAGTGAGTATAGATCTTGACATGGGCGCCGACATACACAAAGCAGCAGTGAGCGATGCCATCGAAGACACACTCAATTACAAGGCGGTGGCAAAACGGGTGGTTACTTTCGTAGAAGATAGCCAATTCAACCTGGTTGAGACCCTTGCCGAACGCATTGCAGAGTTGTTGCTAAATGAATTCGATATCCCTTGGGTACAGGTCAAGCTCAACAAGCCAGGTGCGGTTCGTGGTTCCCAGGGTGTCGGTGTCATCATCGAGCGAAAAGCACGGAGTTGACCTCAATGGTAAAGGTCTTTGTGAGTGTGGGAAGCAATATCGATAAAGAGGCGAACATTCGGTCGGCACTGCTGTCTTTGAGGGATAAATTTGGTGAGCTACTCATCTCAACAGTATATGAAAACCCGGCGGTTGGATTTAAAGGGGATAATTTCCATAATCTTGTTATTGGGTTCGATACTGATCGTACCCCCGAGGATGTCGCTGAAGTTCTGCGGCGAATCGAGCTTCGACAGGGTAGGAAACGAGGCGAAGCGCGCTTTGCGCCGCGCACTTTGGATTTGGATTTGCTGCTTTATGGTGATCTGGTGATAGATCACCAAGATTTACAATTCCCGCGCGATGAAATCAGCCGTTATGATTTTGTACTGGGTCCTCTTGCTGAACTTGCCGGTGATATGAAGCACCCTACGCTTGGTATATCTCTTAAGGATCTGTGGGATCAGATGGATAGCAAAGGTCTACGGCCGGTGGAGTTTGAGATCTAGGGTATAAAGGTTACCATCTTTGCGGGGAGAAGCATGGTCTCAGAGGAGCTTGCTTCTCCCCATCATTTACCTCCTATTGCACACTCCCAAAAGACATATTAACACTGCCTTCGGGCGACTCCAGTCCGGCAATCCTACATCCCTGGTTGGCTGGGCCTTTAGGAAATAGCTGATATAGGTGCTTTCGTCCACCGAGATCTTCAAAATTGTCTACCAATGCATTGATCAAGACTCGAGCGCTTGGGGATTCGTTATTGGCGAAGTAATCCTGTAGAAAGCGAATGACTACCCAGTGGTCATCACCGAGTTCAATGCCCTCTTCGTTAGCGGTTTGCTGGGCCTGTGCTTCACTCCAGTCCTCCGGCGCATGAGGGAAGGCTGCGTTTTTATCCTGGTCAGCCTTGGGGTGCATGATATCGTTCATAGATTCGGCCATTGTGCTTAACTCCTCTTGAGGTTTTAAAACGGATTCTAAACAAGCATAGCGAATAATCATTTTAACGCGGTTGATTTGCATCAATGCAATATAATTGATCGAAAACCGGATATCGGGTACGAAGAAAATACACTTTCGTACTTCTATCGGAACAGATCAGAAAGTGGGTGTTTTCCTAACAATATATATGCATGTCAGAAATGCAATAGTTATTTTCTAACTGTATAGAGATAGTTAATCTTGAGCCAACATAACAATACGTTGACTTCGGCTGTTACGGGGGCCGATATTTTGCAAATACTACAACTCACTGATCTGCATCTGCTTTCCGATCCAGACCAAGAACTCTGGGGTACCAATACCTATCGTAATTTTACTAGAGTACTCAACATGGCCATTGCGCGCTATCCACGAGTGGATTTGCTTTTGCTCACCGGAGATCTGGTTCATGAGCCCTTGGCCGAGGCCTATTTTGTACTGCAGAAACGGCTGCTGGATCTCCCCTTTCCCGTTTACCATCTGTCCGGCAATCACGACGACTCCAGCTTGATCAGCCGTTGCCTAAAAGGAGGGAATATACGCTCTGAAAACGTGGTCCGAAGGGGGGCATGGCAGATTGTCCTGTTGGACTCTAATGCCCCGGTAGCCTCGGGGGGGCGTCTTGATGGTTCACAATTGCAGTTTTTAGACCGGGCCTTGACAACCCATCCCGATCATTATGCACTGATTTGCCTGCATCATCACCCGGTGCCCATTCGCAGTTCATGGATGGATGCCATGGCCTTGGTGAATCCGCAGCAGTTGTTTAAGGTCTTGGATGGCCATCCTCGGGTCCGGGGGATCATTTGGGGGCATATACACCAGGAATTCGAAACCGAGCGAAGGGGCGTTCGGATGATGGGAGCACCGGCTACCAGTATACAGTTCGTGCCCTATTGTGATCGTTTTGCGCAGGATGACTTGGGCCCGGGGTTTCGCTGGTTGGGATTACACCCCGACGGGCATATTGAGACCCGGGTTCATTATATCGATGACGATTAGTCCCCACAGATTTCGGTGAAGAGCCAGGGTTTTTGAAAACGTTAATTTTCCTTGGTGCTACCCTTAAAAAATTTCCATACCCAGCCTTGCGGTGGTGCTTCTCCGGTGAGCACATAACTCAGGGCGTGTTCGTTCTGCAGGGTCCAATCCATGCGGTCTGCTGCTTGGGGCTGACCACAGAATAACAAGTGATCATTTTCTCTCAGACGAGTATCCGCTCCAGGAACGAGGATGGTGCTGTTTTCTCGTTTCAACAGTAATGCGACGCAGGGCAACCGGTGAGAACGCTCACGTGGATCGGTTATGAGATGGTCCACGGTCACGTCAAAACCCCCAGAGATTGCGATGCAAACGGCGTGGGTATCTTGTCGGTTTAATGCTATCTCCCAAACCTCGGGGACCTCTTTGGTGGATACGGCTACGATACGACTGACCAGTTCGCAGGCCCATTCATCATCCTTTGATCTCGCTAATTGCTCGAACTCATTGTGCAGCGGGGTGCCGAGTAATACCCGGATCTTGTCTGCGATAATACGGGCGGGATACATGACTAGACTAGCCTCTGCAGCGTCGAATAGGGCCTGGTTTTCGCGCAAATTCTGGCGGGCGACGATGAACAGATCAGGGTTGAGTTCCCTGGCCGACATGATAACGGATAGGTTATTGGTATCGTCATGGGTCCCGGCGACCAGACCCACGGCCTTTTCTATATTGGCCTTTTGCAGAGTGACGGCCTCGGTTCCCCAGCCGATGACGCAACCCTCTGGAGGGCTACCGGTGGTGTCGGGGTAGGCCTCGATGATGACGGTCTTTATGCCTTGTTGTTTGAGGTATTTGTACACGGCCTTACCAAATCGGCCATAGCCACACAATATCCAAAACCCATCGCTCGGTGGATAGATCGGTTCCTGCAGCAGTTCATCGCTCATACCGGAAAGCCATTCATGCAGTAGATACATGCAGGGTGCCTGCAGGGCGATGGCTAGAAGATTGGCAAAGGTATCGAAGGGGTCGATGATGTAGTCGGTCCCGAAGGAGGCCATATTGGCCTCCACCTCAAGGGAATCGGCGCGGCAGATGACGGTGATGTCCTCACGCAGCAGCTTGCTGGTGATCGCGACCTTGAGGTTGATCTCGTTTTTGTCGGTGACGGCTACGACACTCGTGCACTTCGAGTGTCGTAATCCAGCATCCAGTAATATCTGGGGCCGACCCGCGTCTCCGCTGATAGCCGGCACGTACTGGCGCAGATTCTCCAATTTCAAACCGCTTACGCGGTCCTGATCGATCTCAACTACCACCACATGTTTGTCGCGTTCGGTCAATGATTCCACTAACTCACTACCCGTATCGCCATAGCCGCAGACTAGATAGAAAGGGTCCCGTAGTCGTTTGACCCGGGTGGCGAAGACGTCTTCGCGCAGTGCCCGGAGAAAGGTCTGGTTTTGCAGCAGGGCGATTACAGCACCAATGGAATAGACCCATGCCACGACCGTTGCATAGATACTGAAGGTTGCCCAGAGCCGCTGCGCATCGGTGAATTCATAAGGAATCTCACCAAAGCCGACTGTGGTCGCCATGAAACTGACGAAGTAAAAGGCGTGAAAGAAATCAAGATGCCAGATGTTGCCCTGAGGGTCTTGTCCGGGAACCAGCACCAGCCCCAGCATGGCCAAAGAGTAAGTAATGACCAGCGCCAGCAGTGGCGCTCGCATGCGTCTGAAAACAATGTAGACGATGTTGTCCATGACTGCGCTATTCCGTTATCGGCGTAGCAGGATGGTTTCTATGAGTAGCAGTATTACCGAGACGACGTTTGCTAGCATGGCCCCGCCCGACAAAGACACGATACTGGCCATGATCTCTGAGGTCATGCCGGTGTTGGTGACATGCTCCGATATACCCCAGACCAGGGCCGCGGCGATAAGCTGTAGTACCGCGACCAGACTGGTGGCGAGCAATACGGCACCCATCTGGGTACGATCTCCAAATTTTAATACTGTCGCGATGATGTTCACTACCACGGCAGCAAACAGCTCAAAGACGTGGTGATGAGCGGGGTTATCGATCTCTCCCATGACAAACCCGAAATTCAGGGTTAAGGAGAGGACGATAAAAAAACCAAAGACGACCTTTTCCGGATTCATTTTTAATCTCCTGACCGGTACTCAAATTGAATTGGGTTCTAGGAGCCTGTCGGACTTAGGACGATCTACTGCGGAAAAGCCGGATTTGGACAGATTGGTCGATCCTTTTCGTTACACGCTACCACTATTCGCCTCAAACGATCGACAAATCTGCCTCAGACCGTCTTTGCCTCGCTACGATCGCCTAAGTTCGACAGGCTCCTAGACGTTGGGGTTAGTGCAAAAGGAAATAATTCTGACGGGAGGTCCGCTAATCTCAGTTGCTCAATGTTCGTCCTCCATCAACGGTGATGATCTGTCCGGTGACATAAGTAGCGTCTCGAATCAGATACAGTGCCGCGCGGGCGATGTCCTCGGGGCTCCCCTGGCGTTTCAGTGCAGTTCTGGCGATGATTTGCTGATGCATGGGGGCATAGTCATCGGCCTCTGGCCACATGATGGCCCCTGGAGCAATCCCGTTGCTGCGAATCTCAGGGGCCAGTTCTCTAGCCATGGATTTGGTCAACATGGCCAGCCCTGCCTTGGCGATAGAATATACGGCATAGTTTTTAAGCGGACGCTCGGCATGGATGTCGACGATGTTGATGATGCAACCATGAGTGGTTTTGAGATAAGGTGCGGCGGCCTGGGAAAGGAAAAAGGGGGTCTTCAGATTGGTTCCGAGAATGTCATTCCAGTGTTGTTCGGTGATCTTGCCCAATGGGGTAGGGTAGAAGGTTGAGGCATTATTTATGAGTACATCCAAACGCTTCCAGCGTTGTTGTGCTTGTGCAACTAGCGGTTCCAGTTCCTGGTCGTTCAATAGGTCTGCCTGCAATAGTACAGCGGAGTTCTTACGCAAAAGGTTTAACTCATGATAAAGTTGCTCGGCTTCAGCCGTTGAACTGCGGTAATGCAGGGCGATATTCATCCCTGCCTGATGCAGGGTCTTCACCAGAGTTGCTCCGATACGCCGGGCCGCGCCAGTGATTAGCGCGGTTTTTCCACTTAGCGGCGGTATTGTATCTTTCATGTCAGTAGTGATTCGTTGGTGAAGTGCTGATATCCGAACAACCTGATTTGGCCTTCATTGATCACAGGCATACTCTATCACAGTCTCTATATATCCATACTCGATGAGATTATAACGCGATGCTACAAGCAGTTAAGGGTCTTCCGGAACCCGATGCCGATGCTAAGGAACACAGTCACAGGCTTGTGGAAGTGATCCATGAAGAGATTAATGTCGCCGGGGGCAGCATCGGATTTGATCGTTATATGGAATTGGCACTTTATCGACCGGGATTGGGTTATTACAGCGCCGGTGCGGGGAAGTTTGGTGGGCTCGGAGATTTTGTCACCGCACCAGAGGTGTCCGCGCTATTCTCCCAGTGTCTGGCTCGGCAATGTATCTCAGTACTCAATGCCATCCCGCAAGGAAATATTCTGGAGCTTGGCGCAGGCACTGGAGTGATGGCGGCCCAGGTTCTGGAAACCTTGGAGGGCCAGGGTCTATTGCCGCAGCGATATTATATTCTTGAGTTGAGTGCTGAGCTGCGCCAGCGCCAAGCCGAGACCCTGCAACAACGAGTGCCTCAATTGTATGGAAGGGTTTGCTGGTTGAGCGCGCTTCCCCAGGGAGGGTTTCGCGGGGTTGTGTTGGCCAACGAGTTGCTAGATGCCATGCCCGTGCATTGTTTCCACCTGCGGGAAGGCCGTGTGCTTGAGCGCCGAGTGGGGCTTTCTAATCGAGGTCAGCTCGTTTGGACTGAACGTGAGGCTGCGGCAGCGTTGCGGGCGAGGGTAGAGTATCTTTGCGGACGATTTCCGCAAGCGCTACCAACGGGCTATTATTCAGAGGTTAATCTGCGTCTTGAACCGTGGATTAAGGCGCTAGGGGAAGCCATGGAGCAGGCCGTGATGGTCCTGATTGACTATGGTTATCCTCGTCGTGAATATTATCATCCCCAACGATTTCAGGGTACCTTGCTATGTCACTATCGACATCTGGCGCACCAGGATCCTTTCTTTTATCCTGGCCTGCAAGATATCAGCGCCAATGTTGATTTTACCGCGGTAGCAGAGGCCGGCGTTGAGTCTGGATTACAGTTGTTAGGGTATACCACTCAGGCCCATTTCCTGCTGGCCGGCGGCCTGGATGAGATCTTTTCCGAGGGGCTCGATGAAGGTTTACGATTGGAATATTCCCAGCAGATCAAACGACTGACCCTGCCTTCGGAGATGGGTGAACGTTTTCAGGTCATTGCCCTGGGCAAGCGATTCGAAACCCCGATTCCAGGTTTTGGCTTGCGAGATTTGCGAGCCAGACTCTGATTTCTATCTCTACCCGAGCATCGTTTGCAAGCCCTTTCGACTCATTATGATGTTGAAAAAACTCGCATTCTGATCAGTCCCAACAATTTGTTAATCTTAGAGACGGCGCATGGATCTTATACAACTTCTGGTATTGTCCCTATTGCAGGGCTTGACGGAATTCTTACCCATCTCCAGTTCAGCCCATTTGATCCTCGTCCCCGTGCTTACTCATTGGGAGGATCAGGGCTTGGTCTTCGATGTGGCGGTACACGTAGGGACATTGCTGGCGGTAATGCTCTATTTTCAGCAACAGCTTCGGCAGATGTTTTTCGCCTGGCTTGGTTCTTTGCGTGGCCGCGGAAGCCCTGAAGCAAACCTCGCTTGGGCGGTATTGCTGGGAACCGTTCCGGTGGGGCTGGCGGGGCTATTATTAGGCGATCTAGTGGAGTCATATCTGCGTTCCCCCCTGATCATCGCAACGGCTACGATTGGATTTGGTTTGCTTCTGTGGTGGGCCGATGTGCGTAGTCGTCGGCGGCGTGATGAGTATCAAATAAACTGGAAGGATGTGCTCATAATCGGTTGCGCCCAAGCGTTGGCGCTGATCCCGGGAACCTCCAGATCCGGTATTACTATCACCGCTGCTCTGGCAATGGGGCTGACTCGCAAGGCGGCGGCTCGGTTCTCCTTTTTGTTGTCGATTCCAGTGATTGTACTGGCGGGAGGTTATCAGCTCACTAAGTTAATCAATCATCCTGAACAGGCCGATTGGGCGGTATTGGTCGGTGGGGTGGTGATCTCAGGAATCAGCGCCTATCTTTGTATTCATCTGTTCTTAAAGCTTCTGGATCATACTGGCATGCTACCGTTCGTGATATATCGTCTAGTCCTTGGTTGCGTTTTGTTGGGCATTTTTCTGTAGGCTGTTGATGGCCTTGAGTCGCATTTCACGCAGTGCGTGGGCGAGGGCCTCGCCTTGCAGTCCCGCCGCGATCTGCGAACTTAGATCGATGTCGCGGGCCGCTTTAAGCGCCTTACGCAGCAACCCGGCCTGTGGATAGGGTCGATTCTGCAACCCCAGGCGCCCTCTGAAATCGGCTTCACAGGCAATCAAGAACTGCTCGAATCGGTCGGGACGGCGAAATGCATCCAGTTTTTCTATGGTTTTCAATAGCGTGTTCGGCCTCATTTCCATGCTCAGGTGACATTGGAGATGGTATTTTGCTACCAATCGAGCCAGGTTACGATAGGCCTTGGGCGCCTTAAGCCGAGTGCATAAATCATCAACTAGGATGGCTCCGCGCCCCTCATGGCCAATGTGCCTAGGCCATTCATGCTCGGGGGTAGTGCCTTTGCCCAGATCGTGAGTAAGGGCCGCAAAGCGCACCTTGGTGTCTTCACTCATCCTGGTGGCAACCGACAGCACCATCAGGGTATGGACCCAGGTATCGATCTCTGGATGGTGTTTGGGTGGTTGAGGTACCCCACGGAGGCGTTCAAGCTCGGGGAACAGGATTGAAAGGGCCCCGCAGCGGTGTAGCACCTCGAAGAATTCACCGGGGCTGTCTTCTTTTAACGCTTTGATCAGTTCCAGCCATACGCGTTCGGCGACTAGGGCATTTACTTCACCATTGGTCACCATTGCGCCCATCAGTTCCAAGGTTTCAGCGGCTATTCTAAACCCCAGCGGTTTATACCGAGCGGCAAATCGGGCTACCCGCAATACCCGCAAGGGATCCTCCACGAAGGCCGGCGATGTGTGACGAAGGAGCTTGTTATCGAGGTCTTCCCGCCCACCGTAATGGTCGATGATATTGCCGCTACCATCCTCGGCAAGGGCGTTGATGGTAAGGTCACGGCGCAACAGATCCTGTTTCAGAGTGACCGTTGGGTGGGCGTGTACGGTGAAACCCCGATATCCGGCGGCTGATTTTCGTTCAGTGCGCGCCAAGGCGTATTCTTCGTGGGTCTGTGGGTGCAGAAAGACGGGGAAATCCTTACCCACGGGACGATACCCCTTGTTCAACATGTCTTCAGTAGTGGTGCCCACAACCACCCAGTCCCGTTCTTTAACCGGAAGGCCAAGAAGTTTGTCGCGTACTGCACCACCGACGAGATAGATATCCATGAGGTTATGGTAGCATCTTCCGAGAGATTGATGACTTCTATGAAGATTCAGAGCATGAAGATCCTCTTAGTATGCATAGTGGTTTACGGGTTGGCAGCCTGTAGTCATGTTTCTTACTACAATCAGGCGGTCCGGGGTCACTTTGATCTGATGAGTCGGCGCCAACCTATCGAGGCTATTTTGGAGGCTGAGCATACCGATCCGGCACTATTGGAACGCTTGAGGATGGCCCGTGATATCCGCAATTTTGCAAGCCAGGCACTGGCCTTGCCGGAAAATGGCAGTTACCGAAATTATGTGGCGCTAGACCGTCCCTATGTGACTTGGGCGGTATACGCCGCACCAGCGCTCTCATTGGTGCCGAAGCGGTGGTGTTTCCCGGTCGCGGGTTGTGTGCCCTATAGGGGTTATTTCTCTAAACAGGAGGCAATAACCTTTGCGCAGGGATTACGTGCTCAAGGCCTAGATGTTCATGTGGCGGGTGTCACCGCCTATTCGACACTTGGCTGGTTTGACGATCCACTGCTGAGCACCATGATTCGGCATGGAGAGACCTCAGTGGCAGGATTGATTTTTCACGAACTGGCCCATCAACGACTGTATGTCGATGATGATACGGCGTTGAATGAGGCGTTTGCCATGATCGTACAGCAGGAGGGAGTACGTCGCTGGTTAAAGCGAAATCGCAGTAAGCAAGATCTTGCCAAGTTTGAACAGGCCCTTTTACGGCGGCAGGATTTCTATGCATTGATCGACCGGGTGCGCCATAAACTGATATCAGTTTATGATAGCGATAGGGGTGATGGCGCAAAACGGGACGCCAAACAGCAGCTTTTCATGGAGGCTCAACGGTCCTACCGGCGACTTAAGGAGGGCTGGGGAGGGTATAGTGAATATGATGGCTGGTTTGGGCAACCATTTAACAACGCCAAGTTAGTCTCGGTGTCGGTCTATCATGAGCGAATCCCGGACCTCATTCAATTGTTGGAAAGCTGCGAAGGGGATCTGGAATGCTTCTATCTGCGTGTTGAAGACATAGGACGCACCCCCCCGTGAACCGAACCAGCTTTACCGTAGTAGATTGCCCCTAATTCCGACCGGTTTCTAGAGGGTTCTAAAAAGGATTATTGTTCCTGCTGCTTGGGGTTTCCTTTAAATCCTTGTCCAATCTTTGGTCGTTCTTTTTTACTTTCGCAGGGGCTTAGAGGAGCCTTTTCGTGAGTGTTTATGCCGCCGTTTATGGGGGTGTTTGTGCGCAGCAGCGACAGTCGAACGAGGTTTTTTCTTGCCTTTACGTCTCGCCGGTGGTTTGGGAGTAACCAATAGCTGCGGATCGATAGCTGAGGGTGGGATCTTGTGACCGATATATTTCTCAATTGCAGGTAGATAAAAGGCATAATCCTCGCATGCAAAACTAATGGCGTCTCCTTTGGCCCCAACGCGCGCGGTGCGTCCGATCCGATGAACGTAATCTTCCTCTGATTGGGGTAAATCGAAATTGATGATGTGACTGACCTCGGGTATATGCAGGCCTCGGGAGGCGACGTCCGTCGCCACTAGGAAGGGATAATCACCACTTTGGAAACCCTGCAGCAGACTCTGTCGCTTGCGTTGCGGCACATCTCCTGAGAGAAGTGCCGTTTTGTATCCGTTTCCTTGCAGATAAGCAGTGACTCTTTCCGCGCTACGTTTGGTATTGACGAAAATCATGGTACGTTGAGGATCATGTTGCTTAAGCAATCCGAGTAGCAGCGGTATCTTTTCGGTGTTCGAAGGATAATAAATCGTCTGACGGACCTTATCTGAAGTGATCTTATCGGTTTCGATCTTGATCAGTTGGGGATTATTCATGTGTTCATAGGCCAGTTCCATGACTCGCCAGGATAGGGTGGCCGAGAACAACATGCTGAGTCGCCGCTCAGGTTTGGGCATGCGTCGGAGCAGGTAACGAATGTCTTTGATGAACCCCAGGTCGAACATGCGGTCTGCCTCATCCAGGATCATGACTTGTATGGTCTTGAGGTCGAACACGCCTTGTTTGAAGTAATCGATGATCCGCCCCGGAGTCCCTATAAGGATGTCTACGCCCGATTCAAGCTGTTTGCGTTGCTTGAGGTAATCCGTTCCGCCATAGACCAGGGCCAATTTAAAAGGAGTATGCTTGCCAAGCTGTTGCGCATCTCGATGGATTTGGATAGCAAGTTCACGGGTGGGAGCAATGATAATCGCCCGAGGTTGGTCGGTTTTGCGTTTTACGGAGGCCGGTTGCTTTAATAGCCAGGTGAAAAGAACGACCAGAAATGCTGCCGTTTTTCCAGTTCCGGTCTGGGCTTGACCCGCGACGTCATTTCCTTCCAGGGCGATGGGGAGGATCTGCGCCTGGATCATGGTGCAGCAGGTGAGCTTGGATTCGTCCAGGCCCTGTTGAACAACCGCAGGAAGTTGGAAACGTGCGAAAGGTATGTCTGAAAACAGTTTAGAAGACATCTGTGGTGGTAAAATCTCCAATAAAAAACTCAAGGGCTGGGCTAAGGATCATGGACTTACATACTACTATAGGGTAAGCTGAATATTCATAAGAAATGAGTGATATTGTAGGATTTTTTCCCGCGAGAGATACATAACATTGTATAGGTAAGGGATGGCATAGGGAGCAAATTCCCACGCTTGGTTGTGTTCGTATTTGGTCGTCTTTCGTCAATATCTTTTTTCTATGGTGGGCCAGTAGACGGCGGATTCTGTTTGAAATTCCCCCACATTGTTCTCGGGTACCGAGCGGATTACAAGGTTCTTTGACACCAATCAAAAATATAAAGCAGAATTATCGATTATAATTTGTATGTATCTCTTGGGATGGAAAAAGCTCGTGCCAAAGAGCAGGGCTAACCGAGAGCATGTGCAAATCCTTGGTGTTTATGGATGAATTGATATACTAAAATTTATGCAGTGGAGATTGCCATTGTGAGTGAAAAGATTTCTCATGTTACCGATGATAGTTTTGAGGCAGAGGTTATCAAATCCGATAAGCCGGTGCTCGTTGACTATTGGGCGGAATGGTGCGGTCCGTGTAAAATGATCGAATCGATATTATATGAAATTGCGGGCGAGTATGAGGGGCGCTTGAAGATTGCCAAACTCAACATCGATGACAACCCCTCGACACCTCCCAAGTATGGTATCCGAGGTATTCCCACCCTAATGATCTTCAAGGGTGGGGACGTGGAGGCGACCAAGGTGGGCGCATTGACCAAATCACAGTTAACCGCTTTTATCGATAGAAGTATCTGACAATAGTCTCATTCTGTCTTTTTGAAGGGTAGACGGGTCCGGTATTTAATGCTATATAATAATTACGCTTTTCCTACCGTTTGCCATTTTCTTCTAGTTAAAACTAATAAGCGAGTGACAGGGAGAGGACCCAGTGGCTCTGGGTTATTCCTAGATCTAAATAAAATGGGTATTGGGCCACGTTTCGTGGCGAGTCTTTCCAGTCCACCTATCGAATTTATAGCCTAATACCTAGATCCTGTAAGTGGTCGCACACACATAGCACAACCTCTTGATCCGTATAACAATATTTGCTCCTTCGGAAATCACAATAAGGATTCTGCTCAGTCTCAAATTTGCTCTACAAATCAATATTTTGCACTCTGTAAGCACGACTACTTACAGGATCTAGGTAATAACCGATGGTAACTTAGCCCGCTGTTTGCACTGATATTGTTAATTGTTAGAGCGTGCGAATGAATATATGGTGTTTTTATTTGGTGCTATATGATTAGATTTAATCCAGTGCTGGGGTGTTATACTTTGTGTGATAAGGTGAGTCATTTGCTGGTTTAGTCCCGATAGGGGAAATTTAATGCTCACCGGGCCTTTCGAAGGCCATCCGTAGCGATTTCTTGAAACAATCCTTCCTGGCCCGGATAATTCACAAATATGCGTACTCTCGCGAGTCTATTGCTTTCGCAAGGAATTTCTCTCAGTTGCCCGTAATAATTGCCGATACCCGACGCCTTCGGTAAGTCCCTTGCAAAAATAATATCTTGCGCGATTTTCACGCGATTTCATGAAATATCCAGGCTATGTCCTTCGTTCCGATCTGAGACTACTTTTTTATTATGAACCTTACTGAACTCAAGAATAATTCCGCTGCTGAACTCGTGGAGATTGCCCATTCTGTAGGCATTGACAGCATGGCACGGTCACGCAAGCAAGACATCATATTTTCGATACTCAAAGCGCATGCTAGAAAAGGAGACGACATTTCCGGTGATGGGGTGTTGGAGATATTACAGGACGGATTTGGCTTTTTACGTTCGGCGGACAGCTCGTACCTCGCCGGGCCCGACGATATCTATGTCTCCCCAAGTCAGATCCGACGTTTTGGTCTACGCACCGGTGATACGGTTTCAGGCAAGATTCGCCCACCGAAGGATGGGGAGCGTTATTTCGCGATGCTCAAAGTTAATCAGATCAACTTCGAGGCACCCGATAACGCAAAGCATAAGGTTTTATTTGAAAATCTCACGCCACTACATGCTGATCAACGTCTTAGACTTGAGCGGGGAAACGGGAGCACAGAGGATATTACCGCTCGCATCATCGATATTGTGGCCCCTATCGGCAAGGGGCAGCGCGGGTTGATCGTTTCGCCACCGAAGGCTGGTAAGACACTTATGTTGCAGAACATTGCGCAAAGTGTCACTGAAAAGCATCCCGAGTGTTATGTCATGGTGCTGCTGATCGACGAACGCCCGGAAGAGGTGACGGAGATGGAGCGCATGGTAAAAGGCGAAGTGATCTCAAGCACCTTTGACGAACCCGCCAGCCGTCATGTGCAAGTGGCAGAGATGGTGATTGAAAAGGCTAAGCGTCTGGTGGAACACAAACTAGACGTTGTTATTCTATTGGATTCGATCACGCGTCTGGCGCGGGCCTACAACACCGTCGTCCCTTCTTCCGGTAAGGTCTTGACCGGGGGTGTGGATGCCAATGCCTTGCAGCGGCCAAAACGATTCTTTGGGGCCGCCCGAAACATAGAGGAGGGTGGGAGTTTGACGATACTGGCTACCGCTTTGATCGATACTGGGTCTAAGATGGATGACGTGATCTACGAAGAATTCAAGGGTACGGGTAACAGCGAAATCCACCTTGATCGGCGGATCGCCGAAAAACGGGTATTTCCGGCGATTAATATCAATCGCTCAGGCACCAGAAGAGAAGAATTGCTTACCGAACCCGATGAGCTCCAAAAGATGTGGATATTGCGTAAATTTCTTCATTCCATGGGGGATGTCGAGGCAATGGATTTTCTTTTAGGGCGGCTACAGGTTACTAAGTCTAATAACGATTTTTTCGAGGCGATGAAACGCTGATTCGCCAATTTTATGGCGACCTAACAATTCATTTGTTACCTACGCGAGTTCTTCGCATACAGATTTAATTGCCTTGTCTTCCTTTCACGGGCAATGGCCCGATATGCGATGTCCGTGCGATAATACATCTCATCAAAATGAATCTTTTCCACGGCGGTGTAGGCGCGCCGTTGAGCCTCGCTGACGCTTTCTCCAAGGGATGTTACGCATAGGACGCGACCACCATTGGTAAGCACCTGGTGATCCTTTAGTGCCGTCCCCGCGTGAAAGATTTTGGTGAATTCAGCATCTGCGTAGGAAAGGCCTGAAATCTTTTTTCCCTTTTGGTAATGACCCGGATATCCCCCGCAGGCCAACACAACGCCTACCGATGGCCGCGGATCCCAGCGGGCGGTTACCGTGTTTAATTTACCTTGCAGCGCGGCTAGGCACAGGGGGACCAAATCGGATTTCAGGCGCAATAGGATAGGCTGAGCTTCCGGGTCTCCAAATCTGCAGTTGAACTCCAAGACCTTGAGTGTGCCATCGGTGGAAATCATCAGCCCGGCGTACAAAAAACCTTGATAAGGATAGCCTTGCGCTCCCATACCCCGCACGGTGGGCTCGATGACCTCGGTCATGATTCGGTCGTAGACTTGTCCGGTGACCACCGGGGCGGGAGAATAGGCCCCCATGCCTCCCGTGTTCGGTCCCGCATCTGCATTGTCACGGGCCTTGTGATCCTGGGAAGTGGCCATCGGTAGGATGTGTTCACCGTCTACCATACAGATAAAACTGGCCTCTTCGCCGCGCAGAAACTCCTCAATGACAATGCACTTTCCGGCCTCGCCAAAGGTATTGTCCCTGAGCATCTCCCGTATTGCGGTGATGGCCTCATCCTCGGTTTGAGCGAGAATCACGCCCTTGCCGGCAGCCAGTCCGTCTGCCTTGATGACAATGGGGGCGCCCTGCGAGCGCACATAGGTGATCGCCTGCTGCTCGTCGGTGAACTTGGCATAGGTAGCCGTGGGGATGTTGTGCCGTTCCAGAAATTCTTTAGTGAAGGACTTGGAGCCTTCCAGCTGAGCGGCACTCCGGGTAGGGCCAAATATAGGCAGTTGTTGACATTGAAATGCATCAACGATACCGGCAACTAGGGGAGCCTCAGGGCCAACGATGGTCAGGCGGATGTCATGTTCAGTGGCAAAAGCGGCTAGCCCCTCAATGTCTTGTGCCGCAATAGGAACGTTTTCCACCCGCGGTTCCTGAGCGGTTCCAGCATTTCCCGGTGCGACATACACCTTTTCAACGCCGGGTGATTGGGCTGCCTTCCAGGCCAGGGTATGTTCACGGCCCCCTGCACCGACAATTAAGATTTTCATGTTATTGGCTTATCTTCTCGGGACCGATCATTGTGCTTTACACCTTTCGACTCAATTGTAATGGTAAAGATAAAACCTGCCTTCTGATCGGTCCCTGTTCTCAATGTCGAAAGTGCCGCATACCGCTGAAGACCATGGCCATTTCGTGTTCGTTGGCCGCGGCGATCACCTCCTCGTCCCGCATCGATCCCCCCGGTTGAATTACCGCCCGGATACCGGCCTCGTGAGCGGCGTCGATGCCATCGCGAAACGGGAAGAAGGCATCGGAGGCCATCACGGATCCTTTTACCTCGAGTCCTTCATCGGCGGCCTTGATTGCCGCGATTTTAGCGGAATAGACGCGACTCATCTGTCCTGCGCCGATCCCAATGGTGCTTTGGTTGCAGGCATAGACGATGGCATTGGACTTAACGAACTTCGCCACCCGCCAGGCGAATAGAAGATCTTGGAGTTCGTCCTCACGAGGTGCCCTGTTGGTGACCACCTTCAGGTCTTCGATATCCACCATGCCGATGTCCCTTTCTTGAACGAGAAGTCCTCCATTGACACGCTTGAAATCTAGTCCTGGAGCGGGTTTGTCCCATGCCCCGCAGGACATGACCCGGACATTTTTCTTTTGGCTCAGAGTCTCCTGGGCCGCTTCGCTGACTCCCGGGGCGATGATGACCTCGACAAACTGACGTTCGATAATCGCCGCTGCGGTGCCTTCGTCCAAGGTTCGGTTGAACGCGATGATGCCCCCGAAGGCCGAGGTAGGATCGGTATTGAAGGCCTTTTCATAGGCCTTGAGAGGGGTCTCGGCAATAGCCACGCCGCAGGGGTTGGCATGTTTTACGATCACGCAGGTCGGAGCATCGAACTGTTTGATGCACTCCAAAGCGGCGTCAGTGTCGGCAATGTTGTTATAAGACAAGGCCTTACCCTGGAGTTGACGGGCACTGGCGATGGAGATTTCCGGTAATTCTTGGGCACGGTAAAATGCGGCCCTCTGGTGAGGGTTCTCTCCATAGCGCATGGCCTGAACCTTTGCATATTGTTGATTCAGGGTGCGGGGGAAGGTTGAGCCACCATTGACCAGCGTGCCCAGATAATTGGCAATGGCGCCATCATAGCGGGCGGTATGCTCAAAGGCCTTAACCGCTAAATCAAAACGTAGCATTGAGCTTATTTTTCCGTCGTTCGTGCTGATTTCATTGATGATGCTTGAGTAATCCGCAGGGTCCACAATCACGGTGGTATGGGCGTGATTTTTGGCTGTGGCACGCACCATGGTTGGACCACCGATATCGATGTTCTCAATGGCCTCTTCCAGACTACAGTTTGGCTTGGCCGTGGTTTTTTCGAAGGGATAGAGGTTAACGACAACAAGGTCTATAGGCGGTATATCGTGGTTTTTCATCACCTGGTCATCGATACCTCGGCGGCCCAGAATGCCCCCGTGAATCCTTGGATGCAGCGTCTTGAGACGTCCCCCCATCATTTCGGGGAAACCCGTATAGTCAGATACCTCGGTAACGGGGATACCTTGCTCGAACAATAGCTTGGCGGTACCACCCGTGGAAAGGACCTCGATGCCCTTTTCATGCAAAAAGGCGGCGAAGTCTAGGAGTCCAGACTTGTCAGAAACACTGATCAGCGCCCGCCTTATGGGGGTGTCTTTGGATTTGGTCATGGTGTTTTCAGGTAACGGTAATGAAGGCGTGCTCGCACATCGAAAGCTCACCTACTGTGGAACCTGGATCCCGCAAAAGTACTTGCAGGATCCAGGTGATAAACACATCTGCGGCGGACATTAATCCCGCCATTACCCATTCTCGGACCGGTTGCTAGTGCACTATGAGGTATTCGCGTCGATGGGGTCCGGAATTTTGTCCAGGCCGTATGACTTGAGTTTTTTGCGCAGAGTGCCCCGATTGAGTCCAAGATATTGGGCGGCCTTGCTCTGATTGCCGCGACAGTAGGCCATGATGCATTCCAGTAATGGGCGTTCAATCTCATCTAGCACCATACGATACAGTTTATCCGGTTTCTGTTCCCCGAGTTGCTGAAAATAGATCTCCAGGGCAATCGTTACTGCACTACTCAATGGTTTGTTACGGCGTTCTTGCATGGGTGCAGGTGGGGGGGCGGTTGATTCGCTCATAAACGTATTCATGCTGCTATTGGTTCCTCGAAATATTGCGATGCCATACAAGATCGTTATTTCGTATCTTCTGCACGAGTTATTCTTTGGAGAAGTGTGCCGCTGTCGGGGTATGGCCCGGTAAAGCAGGCCATATGCGTTCGCGTCATGCATCTCCCCAAATAGCTACCATGAATTAAATAGAGACTTCCGGGATGTTTTAGCATGAAGTCACGTACCTCCTGCATTTTAGGTTTTTGTAATGGTTGCCCTGTTCTGAGGTCGTGGTCTATTTCCCTGAGCTGTCAGGGTTACCCCTGAACTCGACATCTTATAATAATGGCATTTGCGCCGGTTGTTGCCAAGACCCTGAACACGATTAGAGGCGTGTTGGTGCCAGCAGGAAGGGTTTGAGCCATGTTAATCTCGGGTTGCTGGATGTTTTTCCAGCAATTATCTCTGATCATGCCTATTATTGTGGAGGATGTGTCAAAGATGAGACAAGTGGCTTAATAAAAATCGAACTCAAAGGCTACGGCGCCGCCGCCAGGATCGGCAACCTCAACACTGGCGGTCACGGGGTGACCTGGAGGCATCAGGTCCTTGCTGTCATCCGTGGCATTGAGATACTCACGGGGCACAAAGCGTCGTGTGGCAATCACTTTTCCCTGGAGATCGGTCAGGGAGACCTGTATTAAAGGGTGAGGTTGGGGGAAAGGTGCGATATTTGCGAAAGTGGCACTAATCTTCAGGGCGTTCGGGATGGTAGGATGGGAAATCACGTTTCGATTGATGATCTCGATGCGTTCCAAGTCGCGCACAGGTTCGTTGACGCAGCCGAAAACTTCACAGAAGCGGTTGATTGTTTCCGCCAAGATAGGTTGTCGGCTCAAACGGTCTTTATGAAAAAGGGCGATTTGAGCTGTTAATAATAAAGCCAAGAACAAGATTATAATGACTGCGGCGGTGGTTGCCAGAAGCTTAGCAACAGTGTGCCTAGAATGTTCGGTGGTCGGGGCTTGCGATATCCCAGGGAGTTCATGTTGTAAAAAATGTTCTGCTACGGGTTCTTTGAGGTCATACTCAGGACCTTGCTCAGCAATGAGGTTAGGGATTGGGATGTCTTCCTCCGCACTACCATCCTGTGTTGCTAGTGGGTGGGAGGCATTAGAGCCTGTCAATTGTCCACCGGTAGCTGATGGGATCCGCTTAGCAGATATCATTTCATCTGCCCGGGCTTCCCGGCCTTCGAAGACCGCATTGCATTGACCACACCTTACCTTCCCCATGGCCTGCTGCAGCTGATTTTGGGTAATGCGAAAAACTGCCTTACATTGTGGGCATTGGGTGAGCATTTGATAGAGGAATGCGCTGTGAGAGAGGATAACTATCGGTAGCGAAAATACCTTTTCTTAGCCAGGGTATTTCATGAATTCACGTGATGATCACGCAGGATGTTGTTTTCACAAGGGGTTTTCTGAAGGCGTCGCGTATCCTTGATTACGGGCAACTGAGGAAAATTTCTTGTGGAATCAACAGACAAGTGAGGGCGCGTGCAATTTATGAATTATCCGGGTTAGGTACCTTTTATTCGATGTCCTTCGAGTAGGGCCCAGCCGTCCTTGAGCCGGGCCGGGCCCATTATGCAATAGCTCGAATAATGGGCTGTGACAGATTCCGTCTGTTCAATGAGTATTCCAGATAGAATGATTTTGCCAGCGGGTGTTAAACGCTGTGAGAGTGAGGGACATAGGTCGATCAAGGGACCGGATAAGATGTTTGCAATGATCAGCTCGGATTGCAGCCTAGGTAGCTTATGCGGGGCAACAATATCGATTTGTTGTTTGCCGATGCCGTTTTTGGCAGCGTTTTGCTGCGTCGAGAGGCGGGCCTGGGGGTCGATATCCACGGCCCAGACGTGCCGTGCTCCGAGTTTCAGGGCAGCTATTGCCAGGACACCAGAGCCGCAGCCGTAGTCAATGACTGCAAGGTCTCTGGGTGGATGAGCGTCTAACCACTGCAGACATAGCGCTGTTGTGGGATGCGTACCGGTGCCGAAGGCAAGTCCGGGGTCCAAGGAAATAACCACCGCATTTGGGTCGCTCACCTGCTCCCAGCTTGGACATATCCACAGTTTCTGTCCGAAACGTATGGGTTTGAAATCTGCCCTGGTGATTCGTACCCAGTCCCTATCGGCCAAGGTATGAAACGATAGGCTGATGTCGGGACCCAGTACAACATCGAGTCTGGCGCATATCTCAGCGGCATTAGCATCGGCGGGAAACAATGCGCCGACGTTTATGATTGGCCAAAGGGGGGTCTGCCCGGGAAATGGTTCCATAATTGGAGCCTCTGCAGCGTTTTGCAACGTGACTGAGCGTGCGCCGCTATCGAGCAATGCCTGTTCCACGGCCTCCAGATCCTGCTGCTTGGTGATCAGCGATATCTGCAACATTTAGCTTGGATATTTCATGAGTTCGGGTGAAATAAGTCATTTCATCCCTAATTTTTTTTCAAGATAATGGATGTTGGTACCCCCTTCGCGAAACGCCAGGTCATTTATTATCTCCTGGTGAAGGGGGATATTCGTCTTGATACCGTCGATCACAATTTCATTTAGTGCGCCGCACATCCTGGCCAGCGCAGACTCCCGGTCATTGCTGAAGGCAATGAGCTTGCCGATCATGGAGTCATAGTAGGGGGGGACCGTATACCCATTGTAGAGGTGCGTATCTACCCGGATGCCAGGGCCTCCTGGGCTATGGAAGTGAGTAATTGTACCCGGGGAAGGAAGAAAACTATCGGGGTCCTCGGCATTGATTCGGCATTCAATGGCATGCCCGACCAGGCGTATATCTTGTTGACTGAAACTGAGCTTTTCGTCGGCGGCAATTTTCAGCTGTTCCTTGACGATATCGATATTGGTGATCATTTCCGTAACGGGATGCTCGACTTGTACACGCGTATTCATTTCAATGAAATAAAATTCGCCGTGCTCATAGAGAAACTCTATCGTACCCGCGCCCCGATAACCGACTTGGCGGCAGGCTTTGCAAACCCGTTCACCGATCTTGTTGCGTTGTTGCTCGGTAATGTAGGGTGCCGGCGATTCCTCGATCACCTTCTGATGTCGACGCTGCATCGAACAGTCACGCTCTCCCAGATGTACGACATTGCCATGATTGTCCGCCAGCACCTGGAACTCGATATGCCGGGGCGTCTCCAGATATTTCTCCATGTAGAGCGTGTCGTTGTTGAATGCGGTTCTGGCTTCGGTGCGGGTCAGCGAGATGGCGTTCAGTAATGAGCCTTCTGAGTAGACCACCCTCATGCCTCGACCACCACCGCCTCCGGCGGCCTTGATGATCACCGGATAGCCGATATCTTTTGCCAGATGGGTATTATTGTCGGGATTATCATCCAGCGTTTCGTTGGAACCGGGCACGCAGGGTACACCGGCCTTCAACATCGCATTTTTAGCTGAAATCTTATCTCCCATCAGCCGAATGGTTTCGGCCCTGGGGCCGATGAACACGAACCCACTGGACTCGACGCGTTCGGCAAAATCGGCATTCTCCGACAAGAATCCATAACCTGGATGGATGCCCACGGCATCGGTGACCTCGGCAGCGCTGATGATCGCGGGGATATGCAGATAGCTTTCTAGAGCTGAGGCCGGACCTATACATACCGATTCATCAGCAAGCTTTACGTGCATGAGATCTCGGTCGGCTTCGGAATGGGCGGCTACGGTTTTAATACCCAGTTCTCGACATGCACGCAGAATCCGCAGCGCAATTTCGCCACGATTGGCGATAACAATTTTTTCTAACATTTTTTAATGGCTGGCAGGGCTGTTTACAGCAGGTCGAGACGAAAGTGGCAACCGGCTGGTAGCTATACTAAGGTGTCAATGCCCCAAGTTCTATTAATCGATGATAAATAGTGACTGACCAAACTCCACCGGTTGCCCGTTTTCTACCAATATCGCCTTGATCTTTCCTGCTTTGTCCGCCTCGATTGGATTCAGCATTTTCATGGCCTCGATGATGCACAGCGTATCGCCCACCTTTACTGACTGGCCTACTTCGATAAAGGGTTTGGCACCCGGAGATGGGGCCCGGTAAAAGATGCCGACCATAGGGGATGTGACGGTGTGCCCAGTAGGTTCGGGTTCTTTGGCAGGCTCGCTCGGTACCACCGCCTGCGCTTGAGCGGGATGTGGCGAATAATAGGCCGTTGGTTGAGGGTTGCCGGGCAGTGCGGGTGCCGGTGGGCTAGTTGTTTGCATGCGGCTAATGCGCAACGATTCCTCTCCCTCCTTAATTTCAAATTCTGATACTCCGGACTGATCGAGTAATTCGATAAGCTTTTTAATTTTACGTATGTCCATCTATTTACCTCGATGGGACAACCAAGAGTCAATCGTTTCCAGGGCCATTTCGTAGCCTTTGGCGCCGAGACCGGATATGACCCCCTTGGCGATGTCAGATAGATAGGAATGATGGCGAAAGGGCTCGCGTGCGAACACATTCGATATATGGATCTCCAAAAACGATATGTTTACCCCGAGCAAGGCATCGCGCAGCGCTATACTGGTATGGGTATATGCGCCTGGATTGAAGATTACATACTCGATACCGTCTTTTCCGGCCTGATGTATACGCTCGATGAGTTCATGTTCGGCGTTACTTTGAAAGGCCTCCAGGGTATGTCCAAGCTGCTTGGCCTGGCGTTGCAGCCTTGAGGCGATCGTTTGGAGGGTATCGCCGCCGTAGACATCGGGCTCCCGGCTACCCAGCAGATTAAGATTTGGTCCATTGAGCAATAGTAATTTTGCCATTGTTGGGGAAAATGTCGCGATCTACCCTGAAAATTCATAAAATATTGCTGATTTATAGAGATATGTAGTGATTTTGCACAATCTGCTTATCATTGTCTAGATGGCTGTCATTTATCTGATGCCGCAAACAGGGCCGGTCGTCTTATTTCCTGGCTTGGGGTCGTCTTGTGGGGACTGATCAGAACGCGGGTTTATTCTTTACAGCTGCAAATGAGTCGAAAGGGCTAGCCCTTTCGACAACGTATTAAAGTGTAAAGCAGGATGATCGGTACCGTCTTGTGTTGGGCTCCTAGAGCAGCTTTTCCAAATGAGACTCAAGTACCTCGCGATGCAATTCTCCGGGCTTGGTAAAGCGGATGATGCCCTCTCGGTCTATGAGCACGCTATAGGGTAAGGCGCCGTAGCGGTTGCCGTAACGTTTGGCCAGTTCCACCCCATTGTCAGCGCTGATCAGCTGCGGGTATTGTGCGCCTAGATCATTGATAAGGTCGATGACCGCCTCAGGCTCATCAATAGCCACCCCGACGATCTGAAACCCACGATTACCATAGACCTCAAGCGTCTCTATAAAGGCGGGTATTTCCTTGAGACAAGGTGGGCACCAGGTCGCCCAGAAGTTGATCAATACCACTTTGCCGTCCCATTGGTCTAT
Source organism: Pseudomonadota bacterium (assembly GCA_039714615.1). Classification (GTDB taxonomy): domain Bacteria; phylum Pseudomonadota; class Gammaproteobacteria; order JAAEPA01; family JAAEPA01; genus JAAEPA01. The sequence continues at coordinate 23,636 of JBDLIZ010000006.1, forward strand.
CGATAACAGCTGACCATTGAGATCAGGCAGATAAAATTGGGGACGATGCTGGCCCACGACGTCAAGTACGGCGGTGGGGTGAGCGCTGGGTGGTTGCAGCATGGAGATGGGGGCTTGCGCCTTGTTCCATAGGTGATAGAGCCCAAACCCCGCGGTGACAGCAGCCATTGCGACGACCAGGTAGGTAGTAAGAGCGAGCCCCGGGCGTTGTTTATTCTCCGTCATAAGACCACATCCTTATTCAAGGAATGGCTCAACAATAACTCAGCCCTTTTACATCTCATCTTCAGCCTGTCTTTGAATGATCTTCAATCGTAAAACCTCAACACGAACCGCTATTCCTACACTTTTACTCAATCAGATCGTCCAAATACAGACTAAATCTGAGCGTTAAATGACCAAGTAATTATTGAGCCATTCCTAAGGCCTTGATTACATGCTGACTGAATTGCTCGGCAGGCATGAATCCCACCACTCGATAAGGGCGTTGTTCCTGTCCGCTCTCGGGATAGAAAAGAATTGCCGGCGGTCCAAACAGGCCAAGCTCTTTGAGCAATCGCTGGTCTGCTTCGTCATTGCGGGTGACGTCGGCCTGCACTAAAATGACATTATTCAATGCCGCTTGAACCTTGGCATCCGTGAAGGTGTAGGCCTCCATCTCTTTGCAACTGATACACCAGTCCGCGTACAGGTCGAGCATCAGCGGTCGGTGCACCTGGCTGGCCCTCTCTAAGGCGCTCTGCAAACCGGGCATGCCTTTGATCCGCTCGAAGTTTAGTCCGTGTTGACTTGGCGATGTGGCGTTGCCGGCCATCGCGACCCCTTTGAGAGGTTGCAGAATACTTTTACTCCCGGCTGCAGCACCGATCAGCAGTAGGGCGCCGTAGATCAACATAACCAGTCCTATCCCTTTCCACAATCGAAACCAACCCGACACCCCCTGTTTGATAGTGTCTATTGCACCCATGTAGATCGCCGAGACGATGAGCAGCACTCCGGTGAGCACCATGATGGTTTCAATGGGCAGGATACGCTCCAGTAACCATATTCCCACCCCGAGCAATAACACGCCGAACACGGCCTTGGTGGCCTCCATCCAGGGACCCACCTTGGGCAACAACTTGCCTGCCGAAGTGCCGATGACCAGCAGGGGTGCGCCCATACCCATGCTCAGCGAAAATAGGGCTACACCACCCATTAGAGCATCGCCGGTATTGGCGATATAGATCAGGGCCCCAATCAAGGGGGCGGTGACACAGGGTCCGACGATCAATGCCGACAGAAACCCCATGATAGCCGCACCGGCCAGGGTGCCGCCTTGCTGGTGGTTGCTGATTTGAGTCAGGCGGCTTTGAATGCTGCCGGGCATCTGCAATTCATAGAAGCCGAACATCGACAAGGCCAGCAAGGCGAAAATGCCGGCAAATATACTCAATACCCAAGGGTTCTGAAACCAGACCTGGATGTTTTCTCCTGACAGCCCCACGAGCACGCCGGCAATGGTATAGGTTGCCGCCATGGCCAGGACATACACAAGTGACAGGGTAAACGCCTTGTTGGTCGTAATGGACTTACCCTGTCCGATGATGATCCCCGACAGGATAGGAATCATCGGGAATACACAGGGGGTGAAGGCCAGCAGCAGGCCGAATCCGAAAAAGGCCAATATCGTTACCCATCCGGCCCCGGAGGCCAGGGTTTGGGCGATACGATCCTGTTCGGATTGAAATCCCTGGCCGTCCGAGTCAGCGTTTGATGCCGTCGGCGTTGTGCTTGGCGTTGAGGGCGCGGAGGTATTTGCGGCTACCGTCAGCGCCCTGGGGGGTAAGGTGATTTTGGTTGATTTGCTGATCGGTGGATAACAGATGCCGGCGGTGGCGCAGCCCTGATATCGGCTTATCAGCGTGAGCGGGATTTCTGTTTGCGCGGTGCGCTTAAGCGGCAGGTCTACTTGGAGATCATGTTCGTATACCTCAATGCGGCCGAAAAACTCATCGTTTTTTATCTTGCCCTGCGGCAGAGAGTAGCTACCGAGATCCACGGCATCGGTATCCTTTAGTTCAAACCCGATTTTGTCTCGGTACAAATAGTATCCCTCCGCGACTTTCCATTGCACGATCAAGGTGTTGGCGTCCCGGACATCTACACTTAACTGAAATGCCTGATCGGGTTCTAGAAACTCATTACTGCTTCCCCCCAGGCCGGAGGACAGTCCTTTCAATGCCGCTAATGGGTCTGCTCCGGTAGAGGAGGGCGTAGCCCCGCCTCCGGTCGGCAATGTCAGCGCAGCGGTTTGGGTCAGGGGCGGATAACAGACTCCGATGTCGGCACAACCTTGTGAAATGGTCTTAAGCTCTAAGCGGTCGATTCCCGCTTTCGAGCGCGACCATGGGAGCTCGATGCTGATCTCTTTTCGGTAGATTTCCACCTCACCGAAGAACTCGTCATGTTTGATTTTACCGGCGGGAAAGTTGGGTTCACCCAGCACAACCCCATCGGTATCGGTGTTGAAGGTGAATTTACTTCGATACATGAAGTAGCCATCGGCGATCTTCCAACGGGTAATGAGGGTGTCGGAATCCTTGACCCAGGCCTTTAATTGAAAGGCCTTTTCCGGTTCGAGTAATTCTTCGCCGACTTCTGCCGTCATCCCTGTAAGTGGCGCTAACAGGATGCTTAACAATAGAATTAATCTTTTCATATCATTTTGTTAACGCTTTTATCTGTGATTCTATCCAGCTCAGGTAGTCCTTCGATCCGTGTGAGATTGGAGTGGCGATGACCTCAGGTAGTTCATAGGGATGGTGCTCACGTATGTCTGCTTCAAGTGCACTATAACGGTTCTTTTGAGTCTTGATGATCAGCAGACACTCGGCCTCGGTTTGCACTGCATTGTCCCAATGGTACACCGAAGTGATCTGTGGCAGTACATTAACGCATGCTGCCAGTCCGTTTTCAACGAGCCGCTGCGCCGCTGCTAGTGCACTATCCTGGCTAGGATAGGTGGTGAAGACGATGAGGTAGTGATCATGCATGAGTTGTTCAGTTAATGAGCATCATTATGGGGACGACTGAGCCGTCATTAAAGGCCTGCAGGTCAATGCGGTGTCGTCACCTGCGCCGGCATTCCTTGGTACAACCTTTCACCGTCGGGTTGGAAACTGACCAAAAAGCTAGGGGAGGATGTCTCCTCGTCGCAGCGTATCGGTGAGTGTGGAGTCGACCCGATGACTCGTCCCTGATAGCGATTATTGTGTATCTGGATTTCAACCTCAGAATCCGGGCGCAGTCGAGCGAGATCTTCGAAAGTCGTTTCTACCCGGGCCAGCATGGTGCTGTCACTGGCCATGGACAGCATGGGGGTCGCCATGTGAGTGTTGATGATGGTCTGACCGAGCTGGATAGCCAGGTTTAAGATCCTACCGTCAAAAGGCGCTCGGATTTCACTATATTCCATATTGAATTTGGCCTCGGTGAACTGTGCCTCGGCGCTGATGAGGTCTGCTTCGGCGATCTTATGGGCGATTTCGGTCGCTACTCCAAGCTGGGCGGCTCGCAATTGCTCGGTTAATGCCTGTCGCATCGCATTGTGTTTTAGGGCGTGGGCCAGTAATTCCTCATATTCCGGCAAGGTCTGGTCGTTTTCTTTTAAAGAAGGCGTGGTCAGGTTGACCGGCAATGTCTGGGGCTGGTTCAACGCCTGGGCGAGTTGGGCACGGCTGGTGCGCAGGTGGCCTTAGGAGACGAGCCGTTTAATACGCCTGGCCTGATAGGCGTCCTCCTTGGCCAGTAGATCCACATCAGAGACCTGCCCGAGCTCGTTCTGATCACCTGCCCGGTCGGCCTCTACGAAGGCAATGGCCATGGCCTCGTTGTCACGGGTATATTCTAGATCAGCCAGTATGACATCGAAAAACAATCGCATGATTTCTAGTCTGTGCCGATAGAGGTCGAATGTGTAGCGGGTAAAACTTTGCGTTTTGTAGCTGCCCTCAACGATAT
>JBDLIZ010000007.1:0-26898 GCA_039714615.1 Pseudomonadota bacterium
CGGTGGGGAAAAGGGTGGCGGGGGCAAAGGCGAGGGTGCATTGGAGTTTGTCCTCGAACTCAAGGTCGACGATATCGTGGATTGGTTGTGGGAGGAATTACAACTCCCCAATCTCAAGCCCAAGACGGGGGCGGCGGAGCAGACCGAATACACCCGCGAAGGTTGGGATCGTCGCGGGGCACGCTCGCGTCTGGATCGCCGTCGCTCGCTCAAGGAGTCGATCAAACGCCGTGCGGTGCAAAGCGGGGGTCCGCTGTTCTCCAATGATGATCTGCGCTTTCGTCAGCTGGTCAAACGCCAACAGCCTACGACCCAGGCGGTGATCTTTTTTGCCTTGGATGTATCCTCCAGCATGAGCGATCAGGATCGTCAACTGGCCAAGACATTTTTCTTCTGGGTGGTGCAGGGGCTGCGGCGCCAATACGACCGGATCGAGCCGGTTTTCGTCGCCCATACGGTGGAGGCCTGGGAATTCAATGAAGAGGAGTTTTTCCAGGTGCGCGGGACGGGAGGGACAGTGGCCTCCAAGGCCTTTCTCAAGATTACAGAGATCGTCGAGCAGCGATTTGATCCTGCCGCTTATAACATCTATGTTTTTTATGCCTCGGATGGCGAAAATTTTTCTCATGATCGTCAAGCGGCCACGCAGGCGCTGACGCAGCTTTCGGCGTATACCAGCTTCATGGGGTACCTGGAGACCTCGGCGGGTAATATCGGCAATCTGCGCACTGAGACGGCCAATCTGTTTAGAATCTTGTCGGAGGGTGGGGCAGATGTGAGTTCTTACGTGTTGAGTGAGGAGCAGGACGTATGGGAGGCCATACGCGGTTTTTTTCAACAGCAGCAGGTTTCTAGTCGGAGTGGAGGGGCGACCGATGACTAACATGCTACGAACCTATGCCGCACAGCTCGAAGAACTGGCTCGCAGATCAGGGCTGGATTACTATCCAGTGGATTTCGAGCTGGTCCCCGACAGTTTCATGATGGAGGTTGCGGTATATGGCTTGCCCGTACGCATGCCGCATTGGTCGTTCGGCGTACGTTATATCTACCAGCTGGTGCAACACCGCATGGGGCACTCGCGGTTGTTTGAGGTGGTTTTTCCGGGCAATCCGGGACGTGCTTACCTGGCTCGTAATAACAGCCTGGAGGAAAATACCCTGGTCACAGCCCACGTACTCGGGCATGCTGATTTTGCCAAAAATAACATTTTATTCAAACACAGCCAGCAGCAGGTGGGTTACCGTATCGTGGAGCAAGCGGCCGCCCATGCACATCGCATTGCCGCGGCGATAGAAGATCATGGCGAAGCACGGGTGGAGCGCATACTCGATGCCGCCTTGTCCCTGGAGCAACACATCGATACCCACCAGGGGCTGGTTCGCCCCCTGTACCCGAAATACCTCACGGAAAAGAGTCAAACCGTTGTTGGTGAATTCAAGACGCGCTTCGATGCCTTACCCACGGATACCCCGGCCGAGATCCCTAACAAGGAAAAACGCCGTGCCCCTATTCCTCCTTACCCTGAGCGTGACCTGCTTTGGTTCATCGCTAACTATGCCCCTGAATTGGAAGACTGGGAACGGGATATTTTTCATGCCGTACGAGAAGAATCCTTTTATTTTCATCCGGTGTTCGCCTGCCAGATCATGAACGAAGGCTGGGCCTCTTATTGGCATGCACGATTGTTGCGCGATGCCGAATTTCTTCCCCAACAGCTCTATCTCGATGCCATCAAGGCCCATTCCGATGTGGTTCGGCCCTATGCCGGGGAGCAGCAGGTCTCTCTGTCGATCAATCCCTATCATTTAGGGTTTTCCATGTGGGAGCAGATCGTCGAGGATCAGGGGCTGGATGAGGCCCGTACCATCATGCAGCAAGACGACGATTTCAGTTTCATTCGCAATCATCTGACCGAGGATATGGCCGAAGATCTTGGGCTTTTCACCTATTCTGCAAGTCGTCAGGGAAAGGTCACGGTCGAGGAATCACCCATTGAAACACTGCGTGAAACCATCCTGTCACCGAAATTTAATTTCGGGGCTCCAAACATTACCGCGATCAATGTCCAAACCAACGGTACCCTGGAGTTGGAACACGGGCATAAGACCGACGGCCGTGGCCTGGATATTAACCATGCTGAAAAAGTACTGGAGTACATTCACCGGGTTTGGCAGCGTCCGGTGGTAATCCATACCGTGAACGAGCGCGGGGATGAGCAGACGGTGGTTAAGGGGGAGTAGTTTTATCGACACTAGACACGAGTGAACCGCTAGGACTCCCTTGAAGCGGCCTTGGAACAGGTGCAAAAAGCCGGGTCAGGCTTGAGCTATTGTACTATTAACGCAGTAATGCCGCCCTGGCCCGCAGAGCTATATCTCGTTTAGGCGCTGTAATTGCGCATGGTTAGCGGTGTTGCAAACAGCCGCGCATTTCATACACCAATCAGCTTGGATAAACCGCTCGCCCTGATGTCCGACGTCAAGGGGAAGGTTTCGTCGCCCGGATAAACCACAGTCAGTTCATCGAGCTTTAGATCCCGTAGGGCGGTGATCATTGACCTGGTGGCTCGTGGTGAATCGGTATATTTAACTTCGAACCCCAATCGCTTACCCTCTTTCACGATCAACAGGTCAAGTTCCGCGCGACCATGTGTGGACCAGAAAAAACACTCGCTTTCCCGAGCGTGGTGTTTACGGATGATTTCCTCGATGGCGAATCCTTCCCAGGAAGGTCCCAGCTTGGGGTGAAACTTCATGGCTTGGCTGTCTTTTATCCCTAGCAATGAGTGAAACAAACCGGAGTCTCGGATATAGATTTTTGGAGATTTAACTTGGCGCTTTTTGATATTTTCGTACCATGGGGCGAGTTGTCTTACCATGAACGTTGCCTCAAGCAGATCCAGGTAACGGCGAATGGTGTGGTCAGATGCGCCAAAAGAACGGCCAAATTCTGAATAGTTAATCAATTGCCCATGGTAGTGCGCCAGCATCATCCAGAATCTGCGCAGCGCAACCGGGGGTATCGAGATTCCCAACGCTGGAATGTCCCGCTCGAGAAAGGTGGCGATGTAGGCGTCGCGCCATGCGGCGCTGATGGCCTCAGACTTCGCTAGATAGGAAGGCGGATAACCGCCCTTTTGCCACAGCGATTTGAGTTTTCCGACGCCAACTTCGGTCAACGAGAAGGGTGTTAGCTCCATATGTCCTATGCGGCCGGCGAGCGTTTCCGATGATTGCTTGATCAAATCGCGTGACGCGCTACCGAGAATCAGGAACCGTGCTCGATTGTGTTCCCGGTCCACCAGCACTCGTAACACTTCGAAGATCCCAGGCGTACGCTGTACCTCGTCGATAATGACTATGCCATGTAGATCCTGCAGCGCCAGTTTAGGCGCGTCCAGCCGGGCAAGATGGGTGGGATCTTCCAGATCGAAGTGTGTCACGGTGTCTTGTTCGAGGGTGCGGGCGAACATTCGGGCGAGGGTGGTTTTCCCACTTTGGCGGGGGCCAAGGATGGCGACAATAGGGGTTACCTCGAATGCAAAACTGATACGCTTTATGTACTCCGGCCGGTCCATCCGTGTATTATGCATGAAAATTCGACATCAAGCATCGAAATTTCATAAAAAGAGGCCGAGATTGAATCTAAATTTGTGCTTTTCCATCAGCAGCCGTAGGTCGGGTTAGCGCAGCGTAACCCGACACGCTATCTGTCGGGTTACGGCGCGCCCTGATTGCGGAGTTCAAATCGGAACCATCAGCCACGCGCCTAACCCGACCTACGGCTGCTCGACGATCGATGCGGTTCGCAAGTTCACCGCACCCTACGCGGGCTGACGCCTAACTCGCTTGAAGATGGCTGAAAAATCAAAATCAAATGGACAACTCACATTTTCAAAGGCGAACATCTCTGAATTACATTCAGCTGTTTTTCCAAGCTTTTCACCATTATGCTGATAGATTTTCGCAACCAGATCTTCTGGATAGACAAGGATATAATACGCTACGCCTTGTTCTTCATACATATTAAGCTTCAAGCCTTCGTCACGTTTTGCCGTTGAAGGGCTGAGTACTTCGAAGATGATTTCGGGTGTTTTGGTGATGTAATTAGGATTATCATCGTTGCAGACGACTGATACATCAGGCCTGAGAACCGTTTGTGAATCTAACTTCCAGTCTTCGTCAATCAGTATTTCGCAGTTAGGGCATTGCTCCATATTGGATGCTATTTCACTAAAAATGTAACCAACCAGCAGTTGATGAATTTTGGCAGGCGCAGGAGCCATCGCATAAGGAATCCCTTCGATTAATTCCCAATCACCTCCCCAGTGACAATAGTCATCGTAGGTATATTCAGGTAAATCCCCTTTCTTCAAAATACCCATGACGGGTTCTCGCTAGCTTGCTCTACACTAGATAGTAACAGAAAGAACGGACTGAGCCTGCTTTCGCTAACGTTCATTTACTTCACCCGCATCCCCGCTTGTGCACCTTCGTCCGGCTGTAACAAAAAGATGTCTTTACCACCCGGGCCGGCGGCCAGCACCATGCCTTCGGAGGTACCGAAGCGCATTTTTCGAGGGGCCAGATTGGCGACCATGACGGTGAGGCGGCCCGCTAAGTCTTCGACCGGATAAGCCGTCTTGATACCGGCGAAGACATTGCGCCTCTCACCGCCCAGATCGAGCGTTAATTTCAAGAGTTTGTCGGCACCGGTGATAGTTTCCGCCTTTTCGATCCTGGCGATGCGCAGGTCTAGCTTGACGAACTCGTCGAAGCTTATGGTTTCGCCAATGGGGTCTTGGTCCAGCGGGCCTTCGGGTTTTGGTTCGTTTGCAGTCGGTGAAAGGTGTTCCCTGGAATCTTCGATCATGCCGTCGATGGCCTTGCGTTCTACACGGGTCATGAGGGGTTTGAATTTGTTGATGGTATGTCCGGTCAATGGGCTTTGTACATCACCCCAGTGCAGCGGGGCTATGTTCAGAAATTGCTCGGATTTGTTAGTCAATTCGGGGAGTACGGGTTTGAGATAGGTGACCAGGATACGGAACAGGTTCAGACCCATGGAACACACTTGCTGTAAGCGGTTTTCCCGCCCCTGCTGTTTGGCGAGCACCCAGGGTTTCTGCTCATCGATATACTGATTGGCGCGATCGGCCAGGGTCATGATCTCGCGCATGGCATGGCCGAATTCCCGGTCCTGATAATGCTTACTGATGTCTTTAGCAGCGTGCGTGAAATCCCGGTAGAATTCGGGTTCTTCTATCTCTTCAGCGAGTCGTCCGGCGAAGCGCTTGTTGATAAATCCGGCGCAGCGGCTGGCGATATTGACGACTTTACCCACCAGGTCGCTGTTGACACGCCGCATGAAGTCATCGAGATTGAGGTCGATGTCATCGATCCCCGAGCCCAGTTTGGCGGCAAAGTAATAGCGCAGGTACTCCGGGTTCAGGTAATCGAGATAGCTGCGGGCCTTGATGAAGGTGCCCCGGGACTTTGACATCTTCTGTCCATCCACGGTCAGAAAGCCATGGCAGTAGACCGCCGTGGGTTTGCGGAATCCAGCGCCGTGCAACATGGCCGGCCAGAACAGGGTGTGGAAATAGGCGATGTCTTTGCCGATGAAGTGATAGAGTTCCGCCTGGCTCTCTTGTCCCCAGACCGCGTCAAAGTCCAGCCCCTTGCGATCGCAGTATTGCCGGTAACTCGCCATGTAGCCGATAGGCGCATCCAGCCACACGTAGAAGTACTTGCCCGGGGCATCGGGGATCTCGAAACCCCAATAGGGCGCGTCACGTGAGATGTCCCATTCGCGAAGGCCGGTGCTGAACCATTCATTTAGCTTGTGGGCGATCTGTTTTTGGACATGGCCCTCGCCGGCCCAGCTGCGCAGTATGATTTCGAAATTCGAGAGCCTAAAGAAATAGTGCAGATTCTCCCTTTGTTCCGGAGCGGCGCCGCTGATGGTCGAGCGCGGATTTTTCAACTCCGAGGGTGTGTAGGTCGCCCCACATACCTCGCAGGAGTCGCCATACTGGTCTTGGGCACCGCAATGGGGGCACTCCCCTTTGATGAAGCGGTCTGGAAGAAACATCTGTTGCTCGGGGTCGTACAGGTCGATGACCGTGCGGCTGACGATGTGGCCGGATTGTTTGAGACGGGCGTAGATCAATTCGGAATAGTAGCGATTTTCATCGGAATGTGTTGAGTGGTAGTTGTCGAACTCGATATGAAAATCCGCAAAGTCACGCTGATGCTCTTGCCCGATGCGCTCGATCAACTGTTGGGCCGTGACCCCCTCCTCGCGCGCCTTGATCATGATCGGCGTGCCATGGGCATCATCGGCACAGACGTATACACAGTCATGGTCTTGCATTTTCTGAAAACGGACCCAAATATCAGTCTGAATGTATTCCACCAGATGGCCCAGATGAATGGGCCCGTTGGCATAGGGCAGGGCGCTGGTGACTAAGATCTTGTTCGCAGATTCGTTCATGTTCCGGTATGTATGACGGATAGTTATTCATATCCTCTTACCATATCAGCTTGTGCCCTTATGGGCCATGTTTGTTGATCTAAGGGCTAGTTGGAATTATCCGGGCTAGATAACCCTTTTGCAAAGTAACGTTTTTGGGGCAGGGGATTTGCTATACAATTAAATACTTATGTGTCCTGCCACTGGGACAAAGAGTTCATCACGAGGAGTTTCGACGATGTCAGATGTGACCAAAGAGCGGGTCGAATCCGCACTGAAAGAGATTGAGGACCCGTATGTAGGCAAGAACCTGATCGCCAGCAAGTCCGTAAAGGATATCCAGCTCGAGGGTGACAAGGTTTCAGTAAGGGTTGAGCTCGGTTATCCCGCCAAGAGCTTTAAGGAGCAGTTGGCTGGCCAGATCAGAGATATCCTCCAGGGTATCGATGGGGTGAGTCAGGCCGAGGTAGATATTTCATGGAAGATCAAGGCGCATTCGGTACAAAAAAGCCTTAAACCAATGGAGAATATCAAAAATGTCATTGCCGTGGCCTCCGGCAAGGGAGGCGTCGGTAAATCCACTACCGCGGTGAACCTAGCGCTTGCGCTGTCGGCCGAAGGGGCGATCGTCGGAGTGCTGGATGCCGATATCTACGGACCCAGCCAGCCACGCATGCTGGGGATATCCGGGCAGCCTCAGTCTGCCGACGGTAAAAGCTTGGAGCCGATGGAGGGACTTGGCTTGCAGGCCATGTCGATTGGATTCCTGATTGATGAACAGACACCCATGATCTGGCGTGGACCCATGGTAACCCAGGCATTGGAGCAATTGCTCAACGATACCCGCTGGCGTAACCTGGATTATTTGATTGTCGATCTACCGCCGGGGACCGGCGATGTGCAATTGACCCTGGCGCAAAAGATCCCGGTCAGCGGAGCGGTCATCGTTACCACTCCCCAGGACATCGCCCTGCTGGACGCGCGCAAGGGTTTAAAGATGTTCGAAAAGGTGGAGGTTCCGGTGCTGGGCGTGGTGGAAAACATGAGCCTGCACATCTGTAGCAAATGCGGTCATGAGGAGCACATCTTCGGTGAAGGCGGGGCAGCGCGCTTGGCTGAAGAATCGGGAGTTGAGGTCTTGGGCTACCTGCCCCTGGACATTCGTATCCGAGAACAGACCGATGGCGGAGAGCCCACGGTGGTGGCCATGCCCGAGAGCCGGATCGCTGAGATCTATCGGGAAATTGCTCGCAAGACCGCCGGGAAACTGGCGGCCCGCAGCAAGGATTTCAGCGCCAAGTTCCCGAAGATCGTCATCCAGAACAATTGACAATAGCCGTTCGGCGCAAGGAGTGTCCCGCAAACTATTGTTGATCCGTGGCCTTGGCAAAGCCAGGGCCGCAGAGGTTTGTGTCGTTCCTAAATCCTTGAGGGGATGATTAAAGAGTGAGTATTAAATCCGACAACTGGATACGTCGTATGGCATTGGAACATGGAATGATCGAACCGTTCGAGGCCAATCAGGTGCGCAACTCCGAGCAGGGGCGTATCGTGTCTTACGGCACCTCCAGCTATGGTTACGATGCACGCTGTTCTAATGAATTTAAGATTTTTACCAACATCAATTCGGCCATTGTTGATCCCAAGGGGTTTGACAAGGGAAGTTTTGTCGACGTGATCTCGGATGTATGTATCATTCCTCCAAACTCGTTTGCGCTGGCCAGCACGGTCGAGTATTTCCGCATTCCACGCAATGTGCTGACGATATGTCTGGGTAAATCGACCTATGCCCGATGCGGTATCATCGTTAACGTAACACCGCTGGAACCCGAGTGGGAAGGCCATGTGACCTTGGAGTTCTCCAATACGACCCCGTTACCCGCCAAGGTTTATGCTAATGAAGGGATTGCGCAGATGTTGTTTCTGGAGTCCGATGAGGTGTGTAAAACCTCCTACAAGGATCGCGGGGGGAAATATCAGGGACAGCGGGGGGTGACCCTGCCACGGGCGTAGTAGTAAGAAGCTGTCTGGTTAAAAAATGATCGGCTGCAAAGGCCTTGAAATTGGCCCATTTTTCCGATATTTCTCGTTAAATAGCTAAAGCTATTCACCTTAAACTATCGAAAAACTGTTCTCAATTCAAGCCCTTTTCGCTTCGACCACTTTTCAACCAGACAGCTTCTAACTCTACTTATTCAATTCTTGCACCATTGTGGCAATGCGTTCCGATTCTTGGCAGGCTAAAATGCGTTTACAGCGGTTTCCCAAGCTATTGATGTCGCTGGCGATGATCGCTTGTTTGACCTCGAGAAGGGTGGCTGGCGGCGTGCTGAATTCTCGCAGGCCCATGCCCAGCAGCAGTCTCGTATAGCGTACGTCGCCGGCCATTTCACCACACATGGATACAGATATACTGGCTTGACGGCCAGCCTGCAAGGTCATGTGGATCAGCTTGAGCACGGCGGGATGCAAGGGGTCGTAGAGATAATTGATCTCCTCATCGATACGGTCTATCGCTAAGGTGTATTGAATCAGATCATTGGTTCCGATCGACAGAAAGTCTACTTTTTTGGCAAAGGCATAGGCGGACAAAGCCGCTGCCGGGACCTCGATCATAGTGCCCACTAACATGTTGTCGTCGAAGCGGCGCTTTTCTTTGCGAAGTTCGTTTTTAGCATCCTCGAGTAATTGCAGGACCTGGCGCAGTTCCCCAAGGGTGGTCAGCATGGGGAACATGATCCGTACTGGCCCATAGGCCGAAGCCCTAAGGATGGCTCGCAATTGCGCTTTGAACAGGCCGATGTCCTTGAGGCTGCGGCGGATGGCCCTCAGCCCCAAGGCCGGATTCAGCGTCGGTATTTCGGTAGAATAGTAGCCAGGAAGTTCCTTGTCAGCGCCAAGGTCCACGGTACGAATAGTCAGAGGTCTTCCTTTTAAGGCCCGTATCACCTTTCGGTAATTGTGCAGTTGTTCTTCTTCACCGGCGGGCTGTTCCCGTTCCAGAAACATGAATTCAGTTCGGTATAGGCCCACCCCATTGGCTCCCACCTGTTTGAGGGCGCGGATGTCCTCTTTGATCTCGATATTGGCCTGTAAGCTGATGGGGTGGCCATCCTGCGTTATCGTAGGAATGTCGCGTAATGAGATCAGGCTCTTGCGATAATCTCGCTGGTCTTTTTGTCGCTGGCGATAGGTCTTAAGGGTTTTTTTATCGGCCTCGGCCACAACCATGCCCAGGTCCGCATCGATGATTATCTGCTCGTCGTTGCGCAGCAGCTCAAGGGCACTGTGAATTCCCACCACGGCGGGTATGCCTAATCCGCGTGCCAGGATGGCGGTGTGAGATAAGGGACCACCCGATTCAGTAATGAAGCCCGCAATGTGTTGATTCTGAAGCATCACTGTGTCGGCTGGTGTCAGATCATCAGCCACGATAATGCGTTTTTTTACGTTCGAGCTAAACGGGTACTGGGATTCCTGATTGAGTAATATCCGCTGTACTCGATGAATGACATGATCGATATCATTGCGTCTAGTGCGCAGATAGGGATCCTTCATCTGGTCGAATACGGCTACCAGTTCGTCGCGCTGCAGCTTCAAGGCCCACTCGGCGTTACATTGACACTGCCGAATCAAATGCTCCGGAACCTTGGAGAGCAACCGATCATCAAGCATCAACAGATGAGCGTCCATGAATTCGGCGACATACGCAGGGGCGTTGCTGGGAATGGTGTGGCGTACTTCTCGAAGTTGCTCCTTGGCTAGGGCTAGTGATTTGCGAAATCGCTGGATTTCCTTATCAATGAGCTCGGAAGGGATGGAGTATTCGAAGACGTCGGGTTCGCCCCGCTGCAGCAGGTGAACCTTTCCTATCGCTATGCCATGCGAGACGCCGATGCCGGTCAGTAGTAGACTCATGCAGTGCCTGCCTTAGTCAGGTGCTCGGCAGGAAGGGGTTGAGAAACCCATTCTTAGTTTGCAATGTCCCAGAAACAAGCGCATTGGCGTCCTAGGGGTTCCAAACGCTCATCATTCCTCCTCCCCAAATTTGTCGTTTACCAGGTCTTCCAAGCGGGTTACGGCTTCGTTTTCGTCGTTGCCTTTGGCGTAAAGGGTTACGGTAGTGCCCTGGCTGGCGGCCAGCATCATCACGCCCATAATACTTTTACCATTGACTTTGCGCTGGCCCCGTTCAAGTTCTATCTTGCTGGCGAATCCGGAGGCCAGGCTGACAAATTTAGCCGCAGCACGTGCATGCATTCCTAATTTATTGATTATTTTAATATTTTTAGTGATCATTTGATCTGAAAATGCGATATCCATGACGGATGGGTTTTCGAGTGCGCAGAATGTGTTGTCGTGTCGAAGAGCAGGGAAAAATACGTAAGGCATAGTATTGTCTATGGTTTTCGTGTGCTAACGTAATGCGGCAAAGGCGACCTGCTATGTGTTCTGAGAACTCATTCGTCATGAGTATATTCGTCCCGCTCGCACAGTAGGATGCCATCGTGTCCTCCACTGAGCGCTTTGTTTATCATTTTATGGAGGTTTAGGCTGGGGTAATTCAAAATACGGATCAACATGGGAAGGTTGATACCCGCAACCACCTCAACCTGGGATTCTTTCAACAAGCGGTTAGCGACATTGCTCGGAGTTGAGCCATACATGTCGGTGAGCACCAATACCCCATCTCCTTGATTTAGTGATTCGCAAGTACGTCGGGCCTGTACCAGCAGGTCTTCCGGATCGGTGGATTGGGATACCGGCATATAAGTAGTATGGAGGGGGCACATTCCCAACATGGACTTGGCCGTCTCCAGTAGCTGTTCGCCAATTTGCCCGTGCGTGATAATCAGTAACCCAACAGACATATGTTGAACCCATAGATCCAGCGAATCAATCTTTTGATGACTGTCTGAAAAAAAGCGTTAACCGGTTGTGGCTACTCCCCCAATGGGCCTTTTCCCTCGCTACGATCACCTAAGTCCGACAGGCTCCTAGCCTTCTGCTGGGCTTGCTCAAGGGGCTTTATCCATCCCATCCCACGTTGCCGTACGCCACTAGAAAGTATCGTTGAATCGCCTTATTGCTTGGTTAAAACGACAGTGAAATTGTCCTTAGCTTGGGGGCTTTTCACCCCCGATCCCGGCTTGGTGATAGGACCACAAAATGTGCAAGTATATCCTCTGTAAACCCATCAAGAATATATGTAAACCGACCAATATGTCGAGTGGTACGATCAGCGTTGGTAATAGGTGTTATTCCAGTTCTCTGTGCCTGATTGAAATGTTCGTGCTGCTCGCCGCCATCTTGAAATGTTCGGTAAGTCGCTCTGTCAAGTAGACTGAACGGTGCTGACCGCCGGTGCAACCGATGGAGATGCTCAGGTAACTTCTGCCTTCTGCCTCGAAGTGTGGGATCCATTTCTCCAGCAAGTCTCGCACACTGATGAACATGTCTTCTACTGAGTCGTGATTTTCTAAAAATTCGATGATTGCTGGATCTTGCCCAGTGAAACCGCGCAGACTGGGCGACCAGTATGGATTGGGCAGGCAGCGTACATCGAATACATAGTCCGAATCCAGAGGAACACCATGTTTATAGCCAAATGACTGGAATATAAGGGAAAGTGAAGTGTGACTCTGATTGGATAGGCGTTCCTTAAGCTGTGCTCGCAATTGATGGATATTGCTCTGTGAGGTATCGATCTTCAGATCGGCATAAGAGCTGATAATGCCGAGCAACGAGCGTTCAAGATTGATCGCCTCGATCAGGGGAAGGCCTTTATGTGTTAGCGGATGTTTGCGTCGAGTTTCGCTGAATCGCTTGATAAGGGTCTCTACATTAGCCTGCAAAAAGATGACCTCAACATCAATCTCTCGGGCCTTGATCTGCTCTATCAGTTTTGGGAAGTTCTCTAAATTCTCGCCGCAACTCCGTGCGTCTATACCTACCGCAGTATTACCGAAGCATTCCAGGTCGTTGTTCTTGAAAAGGTTTACAAAATCATTCAGAAGATCAAGATGTAGATTATCGACGCAATAATATTCCTCGTCCTCCAGCGTATGTAGTGCAACCGTCTTTCCCGAACCGGAGAGGCCGCTGACGATGACTAGCTTCATGGTCATATCCATCCGTCATAGGTATATACCCATGACGGATGGGTTTTCGGGTACGCAGAGTGCATCGAGTTTGTCGCAGAGCAAGGCAGAATACCTAAGGCATAGTAGTAATTTCTATGGTTTTCGTGTTCTAACGCGGCTATGCGGCAAAGGCGGCGTACTATGGATGCTGAAAACTCATTGGTCATGGGTATATTCTATACTCATTGCATTTGACGTCGTTGTCGTGCCGCCAGATCCTCGCCTGCATTGTAACCATTTAGGCGCAGCATATGATTTCTTACCGCCGCCTCTACCAGTACTGCAAGGTTGCGGCCGGGGGCTACAGGCAAGGAGAATATCGGTATATCTACTCCCAGGATATTGTGCATTTTCTGTTCGATCTGTAAGCGGTCCTGACGCAGACCATCATTGCTCAAAATAGGTGTAAGATGCACGATCAGGCGCAGATATTTATTTATCTTGATCGCGGCATCCCCATACATCGCGCGGATGTTCAATACCCCCAGGCCACGCACTTCCAGAAAATCTTGCAGCAATGAGGGGCAGTTGCCGTTGATCGTATCGGGGGTGATGCGGGCAAACTCAGGGGCGTCGTCAGCGATGAGGCGCTGTCCCCGGGTAATCAACTCCAAGGCGAGTTCGCTCTTGCCCGTTCCACTCTCACCCGTCAATAATACACCTAAGCTTAGGACCTCCATAAAAACGCCATGTAGAGTGATCCTGTCAGCGAGTTTCTGGGTGAAGTAGTAGCGTAGATTAGTGAGGATTTCATAGCTGGACAGGCCAGATCTTATCAACGCGATCTCATAATGATTCGCAAGTTTCACAAATCTATCGGGAGGGTATTGCCCGTCGGTGATCATGATGACAACGGAGCGGCTTTCAAACAGCTGTTTGCAAGCGTCTCGGAGCCAATTCTTCCTCAGCCCCTTGATGTATTTAAGCTCGGTTTTACCCAGTACCTGGGTCTGATTCGTATGTATCAGGTTGAAATATCCAACCAGCGTCGGGCTACCGCTCACCGTGCTGCGTTTAGTAAAGAATCGTTGGGCCCCGTTATGCCCCGCAATCCACTCAAGGCCAAGACGTTTGGCATTATCTTCGTAGAGCTTTTGTACGGTTACTGATTCAGTCATGGGAGTGGTTCTGAAAACGCTGATTCATCTGCCTCAGACCGTCTTTGCCTCGCTACGATCGCCTAAGTCCGACAGGCTCTTAGGGGTGTATTTACGTTTAACCCGCATATCTCACGGGAAGGGGTGAGGTGATCGGTCCCTTTAAGCGGAATGGTTCGTGGCCAGATCATCGAACAGTTTCAATAGTGTATTTGAGTCCTGAGCTGCACGAAGTTTCCTTAATATCTTTTCATCAGAAAACAGTTCAGCGAGCTGAGAGAGTAAGCCCAGGTGTACCTCTGTGGAGTTCTCGGGTACCAGCAAAGCGAACAGCAAGTCCACAGGGCCCTGATCCAGGGCGTCATAATCTACGCCCTGCTGTAGTTTCAAAACAGCGCCGATCGCATCACCAACCCCTGCCACCCGGGCATGCGGAATAGCGACTCCATGCCCAAGACCCGTGCTGCCGAGTCGCTCGCGGGCAATTAAGCAGTCAAAAATCTCGATCGCATTCAGATTGGGGGCGGCACTGGCCAATTGTTCACTGATGACCTCTAGGGCGCGTTTCTTACTGCTTATATTAGGTTGTAGAGCAATGCGTTCTAGAGAAAGTAGGTCGACGATAGTCATGGTAAGCGAAAAACTCGGCAAGATTTAAGTGAAGTTACGATGTGATCCCTCCGCACGACGATGGTCCTTCAATTTTTCTTTATGTTTGACGACCTGACGGTCTAACTTATCCACTAAACCATCTATAGCGGCATACATGTCTTCTTCTACGGCATCGGCAAATAGTCTATTGCCGCTTACCAGCATAGAGGCCTCGGCCTTGTGGCGCAATTTTTCAACCGTAAGGATCACATGGGCATCAATAACATGGGTGAAATGGCGTTCGAGACGCTCGAATTTCTCATGGACATAGTTGCGTAGAGCAGAGGTAATATCGACGTGATGACCTGTGAGGTTGATTTGCATTACTTAGTTCCTTTCTGTATTGAATGTATTGGTAGTCTGTTATCTCTAACCTAGATCACTGGTAGAATTTGGGTTTAACAAAGACATCCTCCTAGCACCCCGTCAAGTGCATATCGATAAATCATGAGTCCATCCTATAGGTCACGGGGATGATGCAGTCCAGAGAGTTTGGTGTTTGCGTTGGCTGGAATCAATGTTCATTGATATACTCATGACGGATGGATTTTCAGGACTGTGGAGAGCGTCGCGTTTGTTGTAGAGTAAGGTGAGGGACCGATCACTTGCAGGATCTAGGTATAAATGATCATTCGGCGTCGTTTTGGTCAACTTATTTTGTCCGCATTTCTAAAGGCGTTTGCGCTCGTTGGACGGGGGGATCGACAGGGCTTCACGATACTTGGCCACCGTTCGACGGGCAACGTTGATTCCCTTTGATACGAGTATCTCGGATATTTTATTATCGCTCAAGGGTTTCTTATGTTCCTCATCTGAAACCAGTTTTTTTATCATGGCACGAATTGCCGTAGCTGAACATACACCACCGTCTGCCGTTCCGACGTGACTGGAAAAGAAATACTTGAATTCGAAAATCCCTTTAGGTGTATGCATGTATTTCTGGGTTGTCACCCTGGAAATGGTGGATTCATGCATTTCCAGTTGTTCGGCGATGTCTTTGAGCACCAGGGGTTTCATGGCTTCCTCGCCATATTCAAGGAATCCACGTTGGTGATTGACGATTGCGGTGGCGACCTTCAACATGGTTTCATTACGGCTTTGCAGGCTCTTGAGAAACCAGCGGGCCTCCTGAAGCTGATTGCGCAGGTAAGTATTATCTTTACTATGGTCGGCGCGTTTTACCATGCCTGCGTAAAAGGGATTGATACGCAGTCGCGGTGCCGTCTCGGTGTTCAACTCTACCTTCCAGGTGGCTTGGGACTTATAAACGGTGACATCGGGGATGATGTATTCGGGGGTCCGGTTACTGATAAGGGTGCCTGGCCGGGGATTTAGCGTCTGGATGAGGATGATGGCCTGCTGTAATTGCGGTTCGTTAAGCTTCATTCGCTTCATCAACTGCTTGAAATTGCGGGCAGCGAGCAGGTCAAGGTGGTCTAGTACGAGAATCTTTGCTACTGAAAGGTAAGATGTATCCTCGGGGAGTTGTTGAAGTTGTAAAGAAAGGCATTCAGCGAGATTCTGAGCACCACAGCCAACGGGATCGAATCGTTGCACGATGTGTAGCACAGCCTCGACTTCATCTAATTCGATATCGATCTCCTGGGAGAGGTTCGAATGGATAGACGTCAGAGGCTCCGTGAGGTAACCGTCTTCATCGATGGCATCGATAATGGCCATGGCGATGACCTGATCGGTCTCGCTCATGTTCGTCAGGTGCACCTGCGAAAGCAAGTGGTCTTGCAAAGACTCGCCTACCCCACATTGATTTTCAAACAGATTCCGCTCATTGTCTTCCGCGGGACCGGAGTAGATCCCTGGTGAGTCATAAATGTCCTCCCAGGTTGTGTCTACGGGGAGGTCGTCCTTCAGTGATTGAGTTTCCTCCGTTAATGGACGCTCTTCCTCGGCCTGGGGTTGCTCCTCCTTCTCTGGGACGGGCTCGGATTGCATTTCACCGTCAGCCTTGTCATCGAGATCGGTATCACCCTCCAGGGACTCCAGCATAGGATTGTTTTCAAGCGTCTGCTGGATTTCTGTCTGCAGCTCCAAAGTAGACAGCTGCAGCAGACGAATGGCCTGCTGCAGCTGCGGTGTCATGGTCAGCTGCTGACTGATTCTTAGTTGGAGAGAAGGTTTAAGCATTGATTAACGAGCATTCCTTAGCTAATAACTCGCTCCCTGGTCAATCGCTAGTCAGTAGCGCGCATCAAGGCTACAAACCGCATGAACAGGGTGCAAGATATCCAGGCTCATTTAGAAGCCGTCTGGTTAAAAAACTGATCGGCTGCAAAGGCCTTGAAATTGGCCTATTTTTCCGATGCTTCTCGTTAAATAGCTAAAGCTATTCGCCTCACAAATCTGCCGGGAGCAGATTTGGACAGCCTTTGGCTGCTCAACGAGGGCCAACCAGGGACGGTTGGCGTCAAACCATCGAAAAACTATTCTCAATTCAATGCCTTTTCGCTTCGACCACTTCTTAACCAGATGGCTTCTTATTTATTCTAGTGTATTGTTTTCGAGTCTAGTCGGTTAGCGAAACGGATTTGTTTAGCCACCTTATTACTGATTATAGGACAAGCGGGATGTCTGGCGCTATGCATTGGCCCGAATTCATCCGTTCAAATGGTGCAAATTATGATATATCCGGAAAGGTTTGGCATTCTATTCTTGGATAGAGCACTGGTGAGAATGCCCTCAAAGTCTGAAGTTTTCACCGAGATAGACTTCTCTCACCCGTTGATCATGCAGGATATGTTCTGGCTTTCCCTGGGAAATAACGATGCCATCGCTGAGTATATAGGCACGGGTGCAGATACCCAGGGTTTCCCGTACGTTGTGATCAGTGATCAGGATACCGATCCCGCGGGTCTTCATATGGGCGATGATGCGCTGAATGTCCAATACGGAAATGGGATCAACTCCGGCAAAGGGCTCATCCAGCAGTATAAATTCCGGCTCTAGGGCCAAGGCCCTAGCGATTTCTACCCGCCGGCGCTCGCCCCCGGAGAGGCTGATACCCAGGCTGTCTCGCAGATGTGCGATCTGGAATTCTTCGAGCAATTGTTCCAGCCTTTGGCTACGTTGGACTTTATCCAGGCCGGGGCGTGTTTCCAACACCGCGAGGATGTTATCAGCTACGCTGAGTTTGCGAAATACCGAGGCCTCCTGCGGCAGATATCCCAAACCCAAGCGAGCGCGCGCATGCATGGGCAGGTCGGTGATCGAACGATTGCCCAGCTTGATTTCACCGCGACCACAGCCAATCAACCCAACGATCATGTAGAAACAGGTGGTTTTACCGGCCCCGTTCGGGCCTAACAGCCCCACCACTTCACCGCTTTCGACTCGCAACGATACGTTGCGCACTACTTGGCGTTTTTTGTAGTGTTTCTCTAGGGCCTGGGCCGACAGCACAGTCATCTAGGAGGCTGTCCGAGAATGAGCCAACCTACTGCGGACAAAGCTGGTTGGCCGGATTTCCCGTTCATTTTCGTTAAATATGGCCAATATTCGCCTCGAATGAACGAAAAATCCGGCTCAGCCAGCCTTGCCCTCGCTACGGTCGCCATTCTCGGACAGCCTCCTAGTCGATGCTGGCAGGGATGATGACCATCTTTACCCGGTCGCCACTCTTGGGATCACCCGCATCCACCACCTTGGTGAGGATATGGAACTCGATAAGCTCGGCGGAAAAGGAGTTATTGCCCTGCGTCATTTTGGCTTTCTTCTTTAAGATGATCATATTGGTCTTGGTGTTGTACTCCATATATTGTGCCTCGGCATCGATCTGGTCATCTCCATCGGTCGTTTGATGAAAGGTGCTGGGCTGGCCTTCGGCGGTGATTTTATGAAGTTGCTTATCGGGAGCGAAGACGGTGATCTTATCTCCGGTCAGCACCATGGTGCCTTGAGTGATGCGAACCTTTCCAAGATAAATACTGATCCCGGTATTGTCATCGAATTCGGCCGTATCGGCTTCGATGTGCAACGGCAGGCGGGTGTCGTCCGAGCGTCCATGGCCGATCGGTGGTAGAAGACTCATGCAGACCAACATGAGGAGAAAGAGACGTTTAGGGAACATATACTCCTCTGGCTTGATGGTGAATTTTAAAATACCCATTACCCAAGTGTAAACTTCCGCCGACGCCCTGAATACGATAAGTTTCATTGTAGGCGAGCACCGAGGCTTTAGTGCTCGCGATTTGCTTGTTCGGAAGCAGACGCAAATCCTGGGTTTCGATGGTCGTTGTGGCGCTGGCATCGGTTTCGGGGCGGATTATAGTCACCGCACCAAGCAACATGATCTCTTCCCCTGCGTCGGATATCCAGGCCCGATCCGAGTGCACCTGCATCGGTGGAGCGTCCTCGCGATAAACCAATAGGATGGGGGATTCAAGCTCCATGCTTTTGTCGTCGCCAAAATGTGCCATGTACGGGGCCTCAATTTTATACAAGGGGTTGCCCAAGGGACTCAAGCTGGTCAGCAGAACGCCTTCAAATGTATAGTCTGGGGTCCTAGCTTGCGGTTCGGATCCTGATTCCACCTGATCCTCGAAGCCGTATGACCACCACAGACCGATCGCGAGCATGGCGAGTGCGGTGAGAATATATATTTTAGGTTTCAATACGGTCTGCGCGGATGCGGCCTATTTGAGATATTCGTCAAGCACTTGGTTCAGCGCCCCCTGCGCATCCATGATCATTTCACAAACCTCCCTAGCCGCCCCGCTACCACCTGCACTGGCGGTAATCCAGTGGGCATGACGCTTGACTAGGGGATGAGCGTCCTGCACGCAAATGGCCAATCCCACCCGCGTCATTACCGGAAGATCGACGACGTCGTCACCCACATAGGCGGATTGCTCCGCAGGGATGGCCAATTGCTCGAGCAGGGCCTCAAAGGCCGGCAGCTTGTTGCGTTGCCCCTGGTAGACATGCTCAATGCCCAAATCCGTCATTCGGTGTTCCACGACCTTGGATACACGTCCGGTAATAATGGCGATCTTGACCCCGATGCCCTGTAACATTTTCATGCCATGGCCATCCTTGGAGTTGAAGGTCTTGTATTCCTGCCCGTCGTCACCGATATGGATTCCGCCGTCTGTGAGTACGCCGTCTACGTCAAAGATGACGAGTTTGATGCATTTTGCTTTTTCTAGGATATCCAACATGGGTAGGGTTCGAATATGATGTTTTAGAGGTTGTTAACAGGCCCTTGTCAGCATTAGCGCTAATCAGCCCAAGGTTGCTGTGACTGGCTTCTACGGGCGCATGAAAAATGCTGGGGTTCCCGTGCTGGCCATTGCGCGCCCATGGGGTAAGAATATCTTTTCAGACTGATTTTATAGCAGCTTTCAGGGCCTTGTGAACCGAGCACAAATGTCTCAGAATGGGGTGAAACTACAGTTGACTCGATCACCCTGGGCCCGAATACATTACTCTGCTATTCCTTGATACCTAGATCCTGCAAGTGATTGTGCTTGCAGGATCTAGGTGATAATTCGGTGGATTCAATATCCCTTACAACACCCCAATAGAATAACAGATAGAGATTACAAACATGTTGCAAAAGTTTATCGCTTACTTAAGAAAGAATTGGGGGAAAATATACTTTACAATAGCGATTGCTGCTATCATTTTTACCTACGGTTACCTTGTCGGTGCCCATCATAAATTTCCGCACTCCGTGATAGCAGACGCGATCAAAACCTACAGACTCCTCAAAACACAATCGAAGAACGAATTTCCCGGGCTGAACCCCGCCCGCTATGAAGGAGTAGGTGTGGTAGTACATAACACTGACCTTGCTTACCCTGGTGTAACCCTGATCGGCTCCCCCTGGAAGGACGGAGATGACTGGTCTCACAGCTTGCGTCTCGTAGGTATGGATGGAAAGCTACTTCATAAATGGACTGTCGAACCCGAAGACATCTGGCCCGAATCCCCGCACGACGATTTAATGAAAGGGGCCAAGGCCACGAAACTCGGCACACATATTCACGGAACGGTCCTTTTTCCCGGAGGAGATATCGTTCTCAATATGTCGCATTATGCACTTCTGCGCCTGAACGCATGCTCTGAAATCGTGTGGACAGTCCCGTACCGGACTCATCATTCTGTTTTCATGGATGAAAACGGGAATTTCTGGGCACCCGGAGACAAATGGCACTCAAAGCCTGTGAGAGAGTTCCCGGGTTTTTCACCCCCCTTTGTGGAAGATACAATTGTACAGGTATCGCCGGACGGAGAAATAATCCGCGAAATTTCAATTCTGGAATCCATCTACCGATCAGGATACGAAGGCCTTGTGTTTTCTTCCAAAATGGAAAAATATGGTGGCGACATTACCCATAACAATGATGTAGAAGTGCTGAGTACGGATCTGGCAAATGATTTTGCGGGATTGGAAGCAGGCGATATCATGGTTTCGCTCAGAAATATCAGTACCGTCCTGATCATAGATGGTAAAACGGAACGGGTAAAATGGATGCTGCAACACCCTATCGTGCGTCAACATGATCCAGATTTCATGGAGGGTGGATACATCAGTATTTTTGACAACCGCGCAGACCCCAAAGGGGGAAATGCACCGAGTTTCGGCGGCAGCAGGATTATCCGCGTCAAACCGTCCACGACTGACACCGAAATACTTTACGCCTCAAACGAGGAAAACTATTTTTACACCCGTGGCGGCGGAAAACATCAACATTTGAAAAATGGGAATATACTAATCGGCGAACCCTATGCGGGTAGAGTTTTTGAAGTCACGAAATCCGGTGAAGTGGTTTGGAGCTGGCTGGTAGAGCACTGGGCTGATGGTGACATACGCGTTTCGGAAGTGCACGATGGCACTCGATATCCCCTGGAGTATGGCAATATTCCCAGTGAATGTTCATGACGGGTTTTTTGGGTGGCAAACAGACCGAGCAAAGGTAACCTGTCTACCAGAACATAAACAGACCGGTTCTGAATACAAAGATAACGGGGCCATTCCCGACAAAAGAATGTTTATTCCCTTGAGGTATGGAGTTATGAGAAACCCAGTTATACATATAAATCTTCCGCGGCATGAAGGGTCTTGCACAGAACTCAGGTATCTGAAGCTGGGGGTTGCCACTGTACTGGCATGTGTTCCGGCCATATGCTCGGCATACGTAGGCCCGGGTGCTGGACTAACCATGCTTGGCGCGCTCTGGGCAGTCATACTGGCTGTGGTATTTATTGTGGGAGGTCTCTTGCTATGGCCGATTCGAACCCTGCTACGTCGACGTAAGAGTGAGCCACAGACAGCATCGGGGAGCGATGAAATT
Source organism: Pseudomonadota bacterium (assembly GCA_039714615.1). Taxonomy (GTDB): domain Bacteria; phylum Pseudomonadota; class Gammaproteobacteria; order JAAEPA01; family JAAEPA01; genus JAAEPA01. The sequence continues at coordinate 21,682 of JBDLIZ010000007.1, forward strand.
TCAGAAGCATCCGCAGCTGTTAAAAAGGAGTCACCTGACTCATAGGTTCGCGGTCACAGCCGGCCGGCTGACATGATTGAAATATAGTATTGTGCGATAGTTAATTGCTCGAGTCTCTCTTTATCCCACTGGATTTCCTGGACGGACTGATGGCCGGATGGCTTTCAGAGCTTGTACGTATATGTGTATGGGGGTTTGTGAGTGGCGCTGCAGCAATGCTCCTTTATCTTGTGACATCCGATCAGGAATCGATCGTTGTCCTGAAAAAGGAAACCAGCGATCTGCGAAAGCGGATGCTGAAAGAAGACCTGCCGTATAATGAAGTCATGAATTTGATGAAGGAAAATCTGTTGGTATCGTTTCGCTTTCTTCGCAAAGTACTGACCCCTTCATTGCTTGCCTCCATACCCGTACTTCTCATTGCGCTATGGCTTGGTGCATTCCTGACCTATACCTTGCCCGAAAATAGTGAATCGGTGAGTATGGACATTGTGCCCCCAGATTCAGAACTCAGTTTCAAGCCCGAAAATCGTTTCATCAAGCACGGTGATAAAGTGTATTTTCTTCCCGGTAAAAATGCTGATCCAGTGAGTATTTTGAGTAACAAGGGCCTGGTTTACAGTGGAAGACCTGACAATGGACCGGTCTCAGTTGTCTATAAGAGACAATGGTGGAATACACTTGTGGAAAACGGCGCGGGTTACATCGAGCCAGAGTCACCCGCCCAGGAAATACGTTGGAATTTTCCGAGAAAACTGTTTCTGGAAAGTGTACCGGCGTGGGTCGCTACATGGGAATTTCCTTTTTTCTTCAGCGTCTTCATCGTGGCATTTGTTCTCAAAGTGGTATTGCGTATTCAATAAAAGGCACAGGCGTACGGTCAGATACTGTCAGCGCACCCTGTTAACCTCATTATGGCAGCAGCAAAAAAGCAGACCAATAACGAATTCCATGTCTCGTCAATAAATGCCCTGCTGGGTTCGCTGGTTCATAACCATACAAAGTTATGGCGATGGATGGGTGACCTCGAATCAAGGGTCTTGCGTGCCGACATCGACCGGATAGAAATAGACAAGCCGGTATTCATCGCAGGCCTGGCACGTTCAGGAAGTACGATTCTGCTTGAACTGATTGCGCAGCTTGAAGAAACATGCACTCATCAATACCGTGATTTTCCGCCGATCTTTACCCCTTTCTGGTGGAACTGGCTCGTGGACCGATCCATGAGGCAGGATAGCCAGCCAACCGAGAGAGCCCATGGTGACCGAATAAAGGTTACACCGGAAAGTCCCGAAGCTTTCGAGGAACCCTTATGGATGGCATTTTTTCCCGAAATTCATAATCCGGCATATAGTAATGTCATCGATGACAAGCAGCGATATCCTGAGTTTGAAAGGTTTTACAAAGATCACATACGTAAACTGATGCTGCTCCGCAATGGCACAAGATATGTTTCCAAGGGAAACTACAATATAAGCCGTCTCCAGTATCTGAAAACACTCTTTCCTGAGGCGCGCTTTGTAATTCCGGTCAGGGAGCCTGCCGCTCATATCGCTTCATTGATGAAACAGCATAAGCTTTTTTACAGGGCATCGGCTCAAAACAAGCGCGCACGAGACCATTTACGCTGGGTAGGTCACTTTGAATTCGGGCTAGACCGCATTCCGGTAAATATGGGAAACGGCGAATGCATTGATGAAGTCATCCGGCTTTGGGATGAGAACCAGGAAGTACGAGGCTGGGCTCGTTACTGGAATCATATATACGCAACGGTGATGGATCAGCTGGAAGCCGATCGGCACCTTGAAAATGCATCGATTATTGTGCGGTATGAGGATTTTTGCCGCGCCCCGGTTGAAACGGTCCAGGCGATCCTTGCGCACACCGAATTCTCCCCGCCCTCATCCCTGATAAACGAGTTCTGCAGCAGAATTACCCTTCCGGATTATTATTCATGGTCATACTCGGACAATGATCTAGAAATCATTAAAGAAGAGACAGCGAGTACGTTTTCAAGACTCGGTTTCAAATGAATTCCAAGTTCGGATCACGGATCGGGTTGGATGAGGCCATTTGGCCTCCTCTGACCCGATAACAGGCCCCTACGTCGGTACGGAAAATGCCAATTGGCGGTGTTACATCACCCCGGCTTGCAGCAGGTCATGCATATTCAAGGCACCGATGAGTCTGCCCTGAGTATCAACTACGGGTAGCGCATTGATCTTGGAATCCTCCATCACTTTAAGGGCCTCTACCGCCAGCTGCCTCGGTGCGGCGGTCTTGCAATTGGAGGTCATCACTCGATGGATCGGGGTGGAATGAAAGTCTATGGCCTTATCCAGGGTGCGGCGCAAATCACCATCGGTAAACACGCCAATAACCTCACCATCCTCGTCGATCACGGCGGTCATTCCGAGTCCTTTATGGCTGATTTCCATCAGCGCATCTTTCAACAGAGTGGATTTCCCGACCGAGGGTATACGCTCCCCGGTATGCATGATATCTTCTACGTGCAACAGTAATCGTCTGCCCAACCGGCCGCCGGGGTGCGAGCGTGCGAAATCCTCCGCGCTGAATCCCCGTGTTTCCAACAATGCAATGGCAAGGGCATCTCCCATCACCAATGCGGCGGTGGAACTGGCCGTGGGAGCCAGCCCCAATGGGCAGGCCTCCTTTTCTACGCTGACATCGATATTCACCGTGGCCCGTTTCGCCAGGCTGGAATGGGGATTCCCGGTGAGACCGATCAAAGGAACCCCGAGTCTTTTTATAATGGGTACGATAGTGAGTATCTCAACGGTCTCGCCGGAATTGGACATGGCGAGGACCACGTCACTAGTGGTGATCATCCCAAGGTCGCCGTGGCTGGCCTCACCGGGGTGGACGAAAAATGCCGGGGTTCCCGTGCTGGCCAGGGTAGCGGCAATCTTGCTGCCGATATGGCCGGATTTGCCCATGCCCGTGACGATGATGCGCCCTTTGCAGTCGAGCATATATTTACAGGCGCGGGTGAAATTTTCATCGACTCGCCCTCTCAAGCTGTCGATGGCCTGCATCTCGGTGTCGATCACCGCCAGTGCCAATTGGCGCGACTTTATTTCATCAAATGTCATCGTAAGCGTATTCTGACTGCAGTGCAGTGAATTTTACCGGTAGAATAAATATGAATTGCGAGAGTTTACTGCGTTTACCACAAATGACAAAGGCATGTTGAATCTGCAGCTAGCGGCCGTCGATTGGGACCACGATCATTGGCAAGGCGAATTCTATCCCCATGATCTACCCTCCCCATGGCGCCTGACCTACTACGCCAATGAATACCGCCAGGTATTGGTTCCAACAAGATGCTGGGACAAAGCGGGCTTGGCGCCGGCGGCTCAGTGGTATGAGGATGTCCACGAGGCGTTTCGCTTCTACCTGTTATTACCATCCCATTTGCTCTACCCGTCCGGGCAGCCGATGGCGTTGCGATCGCTTGATGCCTTCAAGGAAAAACTGGGCGGTGTTATCCTGGATGCAGCTATCGAGGACGTGCAACTACTCGGGCGATCACTAGAGGGGCATTACCCAAATGCCGAGATATTCTACCGTGACGATAGCTCGCCGAAAGATACGCTCAGACACTGGCGTAGCACGCGAGGCCGCACCGCAGCCGTGCTCGATTGCACAAAGCCGCATGAACTGAAAACCCTGCGAATGTACATCGAACGATTCATCGCCCAATCAGCAGCAGACCAGGCCATACTTTTCATTGATGGAGACATCGGCAGCCTGAATGATGCCACCACGATCGCTCAATTGTTGGGGTATTAGAAGCCGTTTCAAAACAGCGTCTTAGTGAGCATTTCGCATGGTTTTATCATACCCAATTCGCTAGTTTGAGCCCGTCAATCCGTTTGAAGTGCTTGGTATTATTGGTAATCAGAGTCAGATTATGGGCCATGGCGCACGATGCGATGATCAGATCGAAGTCATCCAGGCGGTTTCCAGAGATTTCAAGTTGCGCTTTGAGTAGTCCGAATATTTCCGTCGATTCCAATCCAACCGGAAGAATAGTCTCGATGGATTGTTCCAGTATTTTTATCTTTGCCAGGTTGGCAGAAACTTTTTGGGATTTCCGGGCGCCATAATATAACTCCATGAGCGTTATTATGCTGATATTGATGGAATCGTTTAGATGTTGGCGTAAGTTTTTTTGTACGTTAGTATTTCCTTTCATGCTATAAATGACGGTGTCCGTATCAAGTAAAAACATCGGAACCTTCCTTGAATCGCGAAGAATTTTTTCGAGCCTTTTTTATATCTGAGATGATCTCATCCGCGCCCCGGCTATCCTCCCAAGACCCTGAGAGATCCAAGAGGACCTGTGCCGGCATTTTAGTTTTTTCGAATTGTTTCTTGTTGGCAATATAACGCTTCACCAGAAACAGGACCTGCTGGCTGATCGATCTGTTTTCAGAAGCTGCAAGCTCCTTGATTTGGGTATAGAGAGCGTCGTCGATACCTTTTATCTGTAGATTCGCCACCGTTGGATTTTTCCTGAAGAACGCCATGAGATCATGAAATAGTAGTAATTGTTCATGAATGCGTCAAGGGGATTTAAGCAGATATTACCCTGCTTTGGTTCATCACTCATCAATGATGTAAAGCAGAGGTTTCCTCTTCTGATCGGTCTCTCTCCATGCGTGTTTGAATTGCTCCGACGCCTTCCCAGACTTGACATCCCCGAGTTATGTAACATAATCAATATTACATAACATCAGGAGCCTGACATGCCAGTTGGACCAAGCGGGAGACTCGTCGTCGAGATCGACCCACAAACCAAAGAAGAACTCTACTCTGCGCTCAGGGCGGAGGGTCTTACCCTAAAAGGGTGGTTTTTATCGAATGTGGAAGAATACCTCTCCCACAAGGGGCAATTGAATCTTCAATTCGACCGGGACCTCGTGGAGTCTACGACACATGTTGCGACTAGAGACGCCTAATATCGGCCATTTTGACCCGAATCGGGTGGCGTTTGGGCGGCATGAGCTAATCTGTAATGACTCAGACTTCATCTGACATGAAGTGTCGGATTAGGTAGCATCTCAATGTTCTATCTGAACGTCTCACTTCGGTCAACGGACTAAACCGCTCGCGCGGTAGGAGGTAGGAAACTTCAGCATTATCATCAGTGTTGTTTCTCACTTTATTCCACGAAATTCTTTTCACTGGATG
>JBDLIZ010000008.1:0-26437 GCA_039714615.1 Pseudomonadota bacterium
TCGTGTTCCAACACCGCTGTACGACAAAGGCGGCGTGCGATGTACCCGGAAAATTTATTTGTCATGGGTATAAAAAATCCCCGTTAATTCACTCCTGTATATCATCATTGTATGGGATCCTGACGGCACGGGCAGGAACGATAGTTGAGATGGCGTGTTTATATACCATCTGGCTCACACTATTCCTGAGCAAAACCACAAACTGGTCAAAAGAATCGATTTGACCCTGTAATTTTATCCCATTCACGAGATAAATAGACACGGGTACCCGCTCCTTACGCAGGGTATTTAAAAAGGGTTCTTGTAGTGTTTGCCCTTTTGACATCGGGTCACTCCTTATTTTTTTGTTGCATTAATTATATTGCCCCTTATAGAGCACCGGCATGGGATATATCCAATCCTAAGCATATTTAGTAGTTTAGCAGCTACGTCACTGCACGTATGCACTAATTTTTCTTACCAAGGCCTCAACCGAGTGTGTTTCGGATTGCATCATCTCGACATCACGCTCAGAGCGCAACCAGGTCAGCTGGCGCTTGGCCAATTGACGAGTTGCAACAATGGCCTTATCAACCATGGTCTGGTAGTCATAGTGGCCTTGTATATGGTTCCATACCTGGCGGTATCCCACTGCACGCATCGAAGGCAAGTCTGCGCAGAGATCTCCTCGTTGATATAGGGCCTCTACCTCATTTATCAATCCCTGCTTGAGCATTTGCTTAAATCTAGTGGCGATTCGGCGATGCAATGTCTTTCGATCGACCGGCTGCAAGCCCAGCTTGATCAGCCGATAGGGCGAACTTAGATCACGTCCGCGGGCATAGTGCTCGGTAATCGGAATACCCGTGAGTTCATATACCTCAAGAGCCCGCTGCAGGCGCTGGGGATCATGAGGATGAATCCGTTGCGCGGCCAGCGGATCGACCTTACTCAATCGCTGGTGCAAGGCCGCCCACCCCAAGGTGTTCGCCTCTTCATCAAGACGTGCCCTTAGCTCCGGATCCGCGGACGGGAGTTCGGTGAGGCCTTGTTGGAGAACCCGGAAATACATCATGGTTCCCCCCACCAGCAGGGGCAGACGACCCGTTGCGGTGATATCAGCCATCTCCCGCAAGGCGTCTTCACGAAATCGTGCTGCCGAATAGGGTTGCACTGGATCCAGAAAATCAATTAGTCGGTGCGGCGCGATGGCCAAGGTCTGGGCATCCGGCTTGGCCGTACCGATATCCATGCCTCGATAGACCATGGCGGAGTCTACGCTGATGATCTCACAAGGCAGGCGGGCAACGAGCTCAATGGCCAATTGGGTCTTGCCACCAGCCGTGGGGCCCATTAATAAGATTGCAGGCAGGCCGCCCTGGCGACACCGATGACCCTTGGGCGATCCTACTCGTAGGGATGCACCACCACCCGCTTGCTCATGGGAAGCCGAGCCGATCACGGTTTACTGCCCTCGTTTGAACATTTTATCCAATTGTTCGATACCCAGTTGCACCCAGGTCGGGCGACCATGGTTACATTGACCGGCACGCTCAGTGTGTTCCATGTCCCGTAACAGACTGTTCATCTCAGCTAAGGTCAGTTTGCGGTGGGCCCTTATCGAACCGTGGCAGGCCATAGTGGAGAACACCGCATTTATCGCATCATTGATGCGGCTGCTACTGCCTTGGCCCAGCAGATCAGACAGTACATCGTGCACCAGCTGGGGGATATCTGCATCACTCAACATACCGGGAATCCGCCGGATCAGTAACTTTTCCGGGGCCAGTCGATCCAACTCAAAACCCAATGACTCGAACATCTCCCTATGCTGCTCAGCAACTTCTGCTTCACTACGGTTCACGGTCAAGCCAAAAGGGACCAGTAGGGGTTGAGATCTTACTCCTTGTGCTTCGAAATCCCGCTTGAGCCTTTCATAGACGATGCGCTCATGGGCTGCATGCATGTCTACGAGCACCATCCCTCGTTTATTCTCCGCCAGAACATAGATTCCGTGTAACTGTGCCAGGGCGTATCCAAGAGGCGGGATCTCATTGGCCTCATCACCTTTAGACAGCGCATGGATTTCCTCGCCAACATATTCAGCCGCCGTTTCAGCCAACCGCCGATAGAGCCCCATCTGTTGAGCGACTGAGGTGGTACTTACCGGCAGCGGCAGCTGAGAATCTGCCTGATTAGCCGTCGCGTTTACGGTGCCGGCATCTTGCCGATTCGAGGCCGCAGGGTTCTCATTAATCAACCTGCGGTGGTGTTCTGCTTGGTTTGGGGCATCACCTGGTCGTAGATCGGCAATCACCTTTTTCAAGGTATGGAAAAGAAAATCATGCACTAATCTAGACTCTCGGAATCGGACCTCATGCTTACTAGGATGGGCGTTGACATCAACCAGCGCCGGATCCATCTCCAAATACAGCACATAGGCCGGATGACGTCCGTGGAATAGTACGTCTCGATAGGCCTGACGCACTGCATGAATCAATATCTTATCGCGCACCATTCGCCCGTTAACATAGAAAAATTGCAGATCGGCCTGACTGCGAGAGAAGGTAGGCAGTCCCATCCACCCCCAAAGGCGCAAACCGGATCCGGAATGCTCTATATATACCGACTGTTGCACAAAACGGGAACCGCATACATCGCTCAAACGCTGCTCCATCGCTTGACGTTTCCGGGCAACCCGATATTTCCTTATACAGCGCTGGTTATGGCGCAAATCCAGGACCACATCAAAACGGCTTAGCGCGATCCTGCTGACCAAGGAATCCATGTGGATGAATTCGGTGCGTTCCTTACGCAGAAATTTACGCCGTGCAGGCACATTAAAAAAGAGATCACGCACCTCCACTGTAGTACCGACAGCATGGGGTGCGGGCCTCGGCGGCTCGATGTGATCACCGCCATCGCCCTCTACGCACCAACCGTTGGAATCGCTATCGGTACACGAAGTGAGACGCAGACGAGACACCGAGGCAATACTGGGCAAGGCCTCGCCGCGGAATCCTAGACTGGTGACATGAGTCAAGTCACCATAGTCGGCGATTTTACTGGTAGCGTGCCGACTGAGCGCTAGGCTCAGTTCGTCCTTGGGAATCCCGCACCCATTATCCGTTACCTTCAACCGTCTGACCCCACCCTGCTCCACGTCAATGTCGATCCGTGTGGCACCCGCATCAAGACTGTTCTCAAGTAGCTCCTTGAGCACCGATGAGGGACGTTCCACAATTTCACCAGCGGCAATCTGATTGATTAATTGCTGAGGAAGAAGACGAATTGGCATATCGCAACAATAAGCTCAAGCCCTTGCATTCGCAACTGCCGGATAGATTGGAAAAGGCAGAGATGCGATGGGCTTCGGTTATACAACGTACATTAAATTCGTGGTAGCGCAGGACCAAACGCATGAGGCATAGACAAGCTCTCGGATAGACTCCTAGGTAGCCCAACAATTCATTCGTGACAAGTGTATATATTCCTCCCGCAAATGAATACAATCAGAATATAAGCTTGTAGTCAGTGACACAATCAACATTTAGGGGGATCAGGGGGCGATTTGATGACAGATCACGCATGTGAACATATTCGCAACATTGCCCTAGTGGGGCATACCGGCTCGGGTAAAACCACACTGACCGAGAGACTGCTCGCCGCGACCGGCACGATAAGGAACGCCGGATCTGTCGAACGGGGTACCACCGTCAGCGATTTTGATCCACAGGAAAAACGTTTACAACACAGCCTCGCCCCCTCGATCTGCCACCTTAGCTACCGCGACCGACAAATCAACCTAATAGATACCCCGGGTTATCCCGATTTCATTGGCCGCACCTTAAGCGTGCTACCGGCGATTGACACGATGGCGATCGTAATCAATGCCCAGACCGGAATCGAAATGCTAACCCAACGGATGATGGAAACCGGTGCCGAACGCAAGCTGAGCCGAATCATCATTGTCAACAAAATGGATGCACCTGAGACCGATCTTGCCGGCCTACTCGACCAGATCCAACAGGAATTCGGTAGGGAATGCCTGCCAATCAATCTGCCGGTCGATGCCGGGGCATCCGTAGTGGACTGTTTTTTTACCCCCACCGACTCCGACACGGATTTCTCCTCCATCGAGCAGGCCCATACCCGAATCATCGACCAGGTGGTCGAAGTAGACGAAGCATTGATGGAGATCTATTTGGAGCAGAGAGAGGATCTCAGTCCAGAGCAATTGCATGACCCGTTCGAAAAGGCATTGCGTGAGGGCCATCTCGTCCCGGTCTGTTTCGTCTCTTCCAGTACCGGAGCCGGTATTGGGGAACTGCTCGATATCATCGCCCGGCTCATGCCCAACCCGATGGAAGGCAACCCACCGCCCTTTCTTAAAGGAGACGGCTCCGACGCCGTACCCGTCAAGGTCGTCCCAGACGCTAAACAGCATGTGATCGCTCACGTCTTCAAGATAACCGTCGACCCCTTTGTCGGCCGCTTGGGTGTATTCAGGATTCACCAGGGGAGCGTAACACCCGGTAGCCAGCTCTATATCGGGGATGCCCGTAAGCCCTTTAAGGTAACTCATCTACTACGCTTACAAGGCAAGGATCACGTCGAGATCCAGAAGGGCATACCCGGCGATATCTGTGCCATTGCCAAGGTGGACGAGATCCATTTGGATGCCGTCTTGCACGACTCTCATGACGAGGATTACTATCATCTGCGCGCAATGGTATGTCCTGCGCCAATGCACGGGCTGGCGGTGACACCAACGCGGCGTGGAGATGAGCAGAAGCTCTCAGAGGCACTGCAGAAACTGGTTGCAGAGGACCCCTGCATTCGAGTAGAACACCGGGTAACCCTTAATGAAACCGTGCTCCTTGGTATGGGTAACTTTCACCTGCGGGTACTGCTGGAAAGGATGAAAGAACAATACCATGTCGATGTCGAGACCCGCCCGCCAAGCATCGCTTACCGGGAAACCATCACTACCAGCGCCAACGGTCATCACCGCCACAAGAAGCAAACCGGAGGAGCAGGTCAATTCGGTGAGGTGTCGCTGAAAATAGAGGCCCTGAAACGTGACTCAGGGTTCGAATTCGTCAATAAAGTCGTGGGTGGCAGCATACCCACACAGTTCATCCCCGCGGTAGAAAAGGGGGTCCGTCAAGTACTGGAGGGTGGAGCCATTGCCGGCTATCCGCTGCAAGACGTGCGGGTGACCGTTTACGACGGCAAATACCATCCCGTAGACTCAAAAGAAATCGCCTTCGTTACTGCTGGGAAAAAGGCCTTTCTGGACGCCGTACAAAAAGCCAGACCCATCATTCTCGAACCTATTGCAAACCTAAAGATCACCGCCCCCGGCGACGCCATGGGTGATATTACTGGAGATATCTCAGCTATGCGGGGGTGGATCAGCGGGACCTCATCACTACCGAACAATCGGGTAGAGATTAGCGGGCAGGTTCCTTTGAGTGAACTGACCAATTATCCGTCCAAACTGAAATCCATTACTGGGGGTGAAGGCAGTTACACTATGGAATTCAGTCACTACGACCCCGTACCTCCGAAGACGCAGCAGGAACTCGCCGCAGCATACAAACCGGGGGAGGAAAGAGACTAAGAGCAACCAATCGGTTACTATCTAAACAATGCGCATGAAATAAGTGGCCCAACTGACGCCGAAGACGGACGATGAGGCAAGCCAGGTGGGGAAGTTATTTCGGTAGCATTCCTAAGACAAGCTGGATGGGTAAGTTATTTCGGTAGCATTCCTAATCCAGCGGACACGATCCAATCCGTACCAGAGACACAGATATGAATTACGATAGCCATCTCTATCAGATTCTTTCACCAAACCCGGCATTGATTGCCTCTCAACTCGAGCCGCATACCTTTGCCAAACACTATACCTCGGGTTCTACCCGCTATCACAGCGGTAAAATCGTCTTCGCCGAGATCGAACTGGCGTTTCGACATCCATTTTTCAACATAGACGATGGACTGGCGGCACTGACTCCTCACCGGGACGGCCGCCCGAAGGCTACCCGGTTCATAAGCAGTTACCGCGTCCTGGAACATATTGATCTCTCGGCCATTCAAAGGCTGTACCTCACCTCCGCGGAAGGCTTCACCATCGTTCTGGAACCCGCGCCGTACGAAAAGGAGCACCAACCCGGATACCTGAGAACCTTCGTGGAGATCACCCCTTTGAAGATGCTGGTGCTATCGCGTTGTAATTTCCCGGAATTTGGCCACCAGATTACTGATCCCAACTTCTCCAAGAGCGCCCCTAAACAATTCTACACTCAAGTAGAACTGGACGTTGACGATTTCCTGAAGGACTTTGAGGAGCGACCCACCATGCAATCCCCCATCTGCGGCTTGCATCCGGCCAAGCTTCGAGACGCCATCCTGGAGATGCGCACCAAGCCGGAGAAATTAGGTAAGGGTTTGAGCCTGGCAAGCATGTTTGACAATATCTCCTACCGGTCCATTCGGCACGGATTTATGTTCGCCTCCCAAGACGAGACGAAATACTTCCCGATGCCTTCAGATGAGGAGATCAAGGAGATGAATCCCCGGTTTTGGCGAACGATGTAGCCGGGAAACACAGACTCGTCCCCCACCCGGATCCCGGTTAAAAAACGCTTTATCGCGGCAGGTCGGAGTTCCCCATCAGATACTCGTCTACCGCTCGCGCACTCTGTCGCCCTTCGCGTATGGCCCAAACGACTAACGACTGGCCGCGGCGCATATCGCCCGCTGAGAACACCCGATCGGCGGAGGTTCTATAGTTTTCCGTATTAGCCGCCACGTTACCTCGTGAGTCGAGCTCCACCCGCAATTGCGACAACAAGCCCTCTTGCACTGGATTGGTGAATCCCATGGCCAACAACACCAGATCGGCCTTGATCTCGAATTCGCTACCGGGAATCTCAGTCATGGTCCGGCGCCCATCGTCTTGTTGATGCCATTCCAACCGTACGAATTCAATCGCCTTCACCCTTCCCTCACTACCCAGGATTCGCTTGGTACTCAACGCCCAGTCCCGCTCACAACCCTCTTCATGCGAGGTCGAAGTGCGCAGTTTCATGGGCCAGTTGGGCCAGGTGAGCGATTTGTCCTCGCGCCTCGGGGGCTTAGGTAAAAGCTCGATCTGAGTAATGGATCTTGCCCCATGACGGGTCGAGGTTCCTACACAGTCCGAACCCGTATCTCCTCCTCCGATGACGACCACATCCTTGTCCTTAGCGATGTATTCGGTGCTGTCATCGAAGGGTTCATCGGCGACTCTCCGGTTTTGTGGAATGAGAAAGTCCATCGCAAAATGCACGCCCTTGAACTCCCGGCCCGGCACATTGAGGTCTCGAGGTTGTTCGCAACCACCGGTAAGCACTACCGCATCGAACTTCTCGAACAGGCGTTTTGCTGGGACGTCCACACCGATATGGCGATTGGTACGAAACTCTACCCCTTCGGCCTGCATCTGTGCCATACGCCGGTCTATGAGCTGTTTGTCCAGCTTGAAATCCGGAATCCCATAACGTAGCAATCCCCCGATTCGGGCATTCTTTTCATAGACCACAACACCGTGTCCGGCACGGGCAAGCTGTTGGGCACAGGCCAGGCCGGAGGGACCTGAACCTACTACCGCCACCTGCTTGCCGGTACTACGATTGGCGATTCTAGGTATGACCCAACCTTCCTGCCAACCTTTATCTATGATGGCGCACTCGATGCTCTTGATGGTTACCGGCTCATCGAAGAGGTTCAGCGTACAGGCGGCCTCGCAGGGCGCCGGACACACTCGACCGGTAAATTCGGGGAAATTATTAGTGGAATGCAGCACCTCCAGTGCCTCTCGCCATTTCCTGCGAAAGATCAAATCGTTCCAATCGGGTATCAGGTTATCTACCGGACATCCAGTGTGGCAAAACGGTATACCACAATCCATGCACCGAGCCCCCTGGTGCTCCACCTCCATATCAGGCAAAGGTATTACAAACTCCTGATAATGTTTGACACGATCCTGCACCGACCCATAGGCCCGGTCACGCCGTTGGATCTCTAAAAACCCGGTCGGTTTTCCCATAATAATTAAGCCCCCACGGTAATACTGGCACCAGAGTGCTCATTAGGTCGTGCCTGCGCCTGCATCTGTTCCAGAGCCCGCCGATAATCCACCGGCATGACTTTGACAAACCTCGGCAGATACTCCCCCCATTGCGCAAGTATCTGTCTGGCCCGATCACTGTCGGTGTAATGAAGATGACGCTCGATTAAGGTTCGCAGACGCGCCGCATCATGACGACTCATATCGTGCATGATGTCCACCAGACCATGGGTCTCCAGATCACCCCCCAGGTGTTCCAGTTCCTCTAAGGCTAGATCCTCATCGGCTAAGGGCTCCAGCTCCACCATCGCCAGGTTGGTGCGCTGCTCAAAATCCCCGCCCTCATCGAGCACATAGGCCACGCCACCACTCATTCCGGCGGCGAAATTCCTGCCGGTATCCCCGAGCACGACCACGACCCCACCGGTCATGTATTCACAACCGTGATCTCCAACCCCTTCTACGACCGCCGTAGCACCAGAGTTGCGCACCGCGAATCGCTCACCTGCAACACCACGGAAGTAAACCTCACCCGCAACCGCTCCGTAAAGCACGGTATTACCGACGATGATATTCGCTTCCGGCCGAATCTTGCTCTGTTTCGAAGGTCTGATCACGATACGGCCACCCGACAGACCCTTGCCGACGTAATCATTGGCATCGCCCTCCAGTTCGATGGTGATTCCCCGGGCTAGAAAGGCACCAAAACTTTGTCCTCCCGTGCCTTTAGCACGGATATGGATGGTTTCATCAGCAAGCCCTTTATGCCCGTAACGCCTTGCCACTTCCCCGGACAACATCGCACCTACCGTACGGTTTACATTCTTCACTTGGAAATCGTCGATCAACACCGGCTCACCACTCTCCAGAGCGGGCTCGCAATGCGCTATGAGCAGTTGATCCAAGGCACCTTCCAGCCCATGGTCTTGGGTCTCACAATTGTATACGGCCACCTCGGGTCCTACCTGGGGCCGATGCAAAATCCGGCTAAAATCCAGTCCCTGCGCCTTGTGATGGTCTATGGCATGGCACATATCCAGCTTATCTGAGCGGCCAATCATATCGCTAAAGTTACGAAACCCAAGCCTGGCCATGATCTCGCGCACCTCCCGAGCCACGAATTGCATGAAATTAATGAGGTGTTCAGGCTGGCCCGGAAATCGTCTGCGCAGTTCCGGGTCCTGAGTAGCAATCCCCACCGGACAGGTGTTGAGGTGGCATTTACGCATCATCAGGCATCCTATGGCCATCAGCGCCCCAGTGCCAAAACCGAACTCATCGGCCCCCAGCAATGCCCCGATAACCACGTCGCGTCCGGTGCGTACCCCGCCGTCCACTTGAACCGCGATCCGCCCCCGCAACGCGTTGAGTACCAAGGTTTGATGAGTCTCGGAAAGACCGATCTCCCAAGCCGATCCGGCATGATGGATAGAGGTCAGCGGACTGGCACCGGTGCCCCCCTCATCGCCGGAAATCGTAACATGATCCGCGTGGGCCTTTGAGACCCCAGCGGCGATGGTGCCTACCCCGACCTCGGAAACCAGCTTGACACTGATACGGGCCTGCGGATTGACGTTTTTAAGATCGTGAATGAGTTGCGCCAGATCCTCTATGGAATAGATATCATGGTGCGGAGGAGGTGAGATCAGGCCGACACCAGGTGTGCAATAGCGTACCTTGGCGATGGTTTCATCGACCTTATGGCCAGGGAGTTGGCCGCCTTCACCAGGCTTGGCCCCTTGCGCCATCTTGATCTGGATCTCTTTTCCATTGACCAGGTATTCGGCAGTGACCCCAAACCGCCCCGAGGCCACCTGCTTGATCGCGGAACGCATGGAATCCCCGTTCGACAATGGAATATAACGTTCGGATTCCTCGCCGCCCTCGCCCGTGTTAGATTTACCACCCAGCCTGTTCATGGCGATGGCCAAGGTAGTATGGGCCTCCCGAGAAATAGAACCGTAGGACATCGCTCCGGTCGAGAATCGTTTGACGATGGTCTCCACTGACTCCACCTCGTCGAGCGGGATGGATCGTTCGGCAAATTTAAACTCGAACAAACCCCGCAGATTTTTCAACTGTTCATTCTGCTCGTTCATGGCCGCGGAATAACGCCCGAACTTTTGGTAATCGCCGACCCGTACCGCATGATGCAGCTCAGACATGCTATGGGGTGTCCACATGTGAGTCTCACCGCGCAAGCGGTAGGCCAACTCGCCCCCGACGTCCAAGGCCTGGTGGTAGATCAGGGCATTACCGAAGGCGATACGGTGACGCCGTAAGGTCTCATCGGCAATCTCTTTGAGGCCCACGCCCTCAATGACACTATGGGTCCCTGCAAAATACTTCTCCACGAACTCACTGGCCAGACCCAAGGCATCGAAAATTTGCGCACCACAGTAGGACTGATAGGTCGATATCCCCATCTTGGACATCACCTTTAGAATTCCCTTGCCCAGCGCCTTGATGTAGCGCTTATGGGCTTCCTCTTCGACAAACACCCCCTCCACGTCATTGGCGAACTCTTCGACCATGGCGGATACGGTATCAAACGCCAGATAAGGATTGATGGCCTCTGCACCGTACCCGGCCAGACAACAGAAATCATGCACTTGACGTGCCTCACCCGTCTCCACTACCAAGCCTACGGAGGTACGCATACCTTCACGGATCAGGTGGTGATGGACGGCGGCCGTCGCCAATAATGCGGGGATGGCGACATAATCGGCATCCATACCGCGATCAGATAGAATGAGAATATTATAGCCCTTCTCAACCGCTTCCTGAGCCTGCCATCGCACCCGATCCAGGGCCCCCAACATTCTACCCACCTCACGGTCCACCGGATAACATATGGACAGGGTCCGGGCGCGAAAGGCCTCGCCGACATTGCCCTCGATACGCCTGATACGTTCCAGATCCATATTGGTCAGAATCGGTTGACGCACCTCCAGGCGCATATGGGTGCCGCCCGTATCCAGATCGAGGATATTCGGACGGGGTCCGATATAGGAGACCAGAGACATCACCAATTCCTCACGAATCGGATCGATAGGAGGATTGGTTACCTGGGCAAAATTTTGCTTAAAGTAGTCATACAACATCTTGGGGCGGCTGGAGAGCACCGCCGGAGGGATATCCCTCCCCATGGCACCGATGGGATCCATGCCGGTGACCGCCATGGGCCGCAAGAAAAACTTGATATCTTCCTGGGTATAGCCAAAGGCCTGCTGGCGTCGCCTGAGGGTGTTGGGGTCGGGCGGCATGGCAAAGACCTCGGAGGGCAGATGGCGCACTCGGATCTGGGTTTCATCCAGCCACTGCTGATAGGGTTTGGCCTGGGCAAGACACGCCTTGAGTTCGGCATCATCGACGATACACCCTTGCTCCAGATCGATGAGAAACATCTTTCCCGGCTGCAAGCGCCATTTCTTAACGATCCGCTCCTCGGGAATATCCAGCACCCCCATCTCGGAGGCCATCATCACCTTGTCATCATCGGTGATTAGATAGCGTGATGGGCGCAGGCCATTGCGATCCAGGGTGCCACCGATCTGCCGTCCATCCGTGAAACAGATCGCCGCCGGTCCGTCCCAGGGTTCCATCAAGGCGGCGTGGTATTCATAGAAGGCACGACGTTGCGCATCCATCTGTGGATTGTCCAGCCATGCCTCGGGGATCATCATCATCACGGCGTGCGCCAGGGAGTAGCCACCGGCCACCAGCAACTCAAGGGCATTGTCCACCGTTGCGGAATCTGAGGCAGCCTTCCCAACCAGCGGCCACATCTTGGCTAGATCCTCGCCGAGAATCTTGGAGGACATGCCCTGGCGGCGGGCGTACATCCAATTGATGTTACCCCTTAGGGTGTTGATCTCACCATTGTGACAGATATAGCGGAAAGGCTGGGCCAGATGCCAAGAAGGAAAGGTATTGGTAGAGAAGCGCTGGTGCACCAGGGCCAATGCGGACTCGGCACGCGAATCGTCTAGATCCAGATAATATCGCGCCAGATTTTCCCCCAGGATCATTCCTTTGTAAAGCAGGGTGCGGGCGGACATGGAGGAAATATAATAGGTCTTGCTGCCCTCCATATCCAAACCCAATACCTCCTTGCTCACCTGCTTGCGGATCACCAAGAGCTTGCGCTCGAAGGCATCGGTATCGGCGCAGTTGTCACCGCGACCGATGAACAGCTGGCGAATCACCGGCTCGATGGGTCTGACGCTGTCACCCAAGCAATCATTATTTACTGGAACATCCCGCCATCCCAATACGGTCTGGCCCTCGGCGCGTACATATTTTTCCACGATGCCTTCACAGACCTCACGGGTCTGTGGTTGACGAGGCAGGAACAGCATGCCTACCCCGTAATCTCCCGGGTCCGGAAGAGAAATGCCGAGACTCTCGCATTCGGCCCGCAATAAACCGTCCGGAATCTGAATCAGGATCCCGGCGCCGTCACCGGCCAGTGGATCGGCGCTCACCGCGCCACGATGGGCCAGATTGACCAGGATATCCAAGCCATCGCGAATAATTTTATTGGATATGCGATTTTTAATATCAGCGACAAAACCTATACCACAGGAGTCGTGCTCGTTAGCGGGATCATAAAGACCTTGCATCACTTGTTAAACCTTAGCGAAAGTGAAAAGGGAAAATGCAGGAACTAAGCGCTTGTGAATACCCCTACGGCCGCAGACGCACATGAACACGTTACAGGCCCCCAATATCAGGTTATGTAGAACTACACGCCCAGACATTAGGATGCCCGCGTCTTGCCAGACACGCCCACGAGCCCCTCGCTTCGCGCGGGGATTTAATCATAAGTTCTAAGGAATCTACCGGAAATCGGATTACAGTTACTGAAGAGGAGGCATTTATCAGCCAGATTTCCTCTTTATGATCATCTCGACCCGGCAGGCTCTTGCAAGTTTTTTTCTTATTACCACACACTGCCCTCTCTGGGCAAGCTCTCAAGAAAAGGTGCCCTACCTCGGCATGCATCTATTTAGATGCTATATCCGACCGACCCAAAAGACAAGTTTCCCTACCAACCTGGATATTTCATGGATTCACGTGATGATCGCGCAGGATATTGTTTACAAAAGGAATTTTTTGAAGGCGTCGCATATCATTGATTACGGGCATTTGAGGAAAATTTCTTGTGAAATCAACAAACAAGCAAGGCCGCGCGCAATTTACGAATTATGTAAGCCATTTGGTAAGGCCCCTCCATCAGCAGCGAGGGGCCAGTATGACGGTCCGCAACCCCAACCTATGTAGACTTAGCCAGTATTGTCTTAGGCACAACACCTCTAGCTATCCGTTTGGCGAAATAATAAATTCGCTTCAGCTTTTCGATCATCTCGATCTCCACCGAATAGTGGGCCAGTCGATCCGGATCCTCGGTCGTTAAGCGCTGCGCCAGATGGGCATCCGCCTGTTCCACTAATTTGTTGATCTCCGGCTTGGCATGGATCACGGTCTGTGCCGAGCGCTGATCGGCATGTGACACGGCATGCAGGGCATGCCTAACAGTCTCAACAACCTTGGCATGCAGATTGGCGAGTACTTGCTGGGTGGGCTCGCTGAACTTGACGCCCTTCTCTTGGGCGGTATCGAACAGTGCCGCCGCATCGGTCTCGATCACATCGCCCATGCTCTCCAACTCATTCACCGCCGCCATGAGGTGCTGGAGATCCCGGGTCTGTTTCTCGGTCAGCTGCTGCTGGCCGACCTTGCTGAGAAATAAAACGATTTGGTCATAGAGGATATCCACCTCATCGTCGATGGCAATGACCTCCTCAAGCTGTTCACGTTCACCGCTCATAAAGGCCGGCATGGCGCGATCCAGCATCTCCTGCACCCGCTCTCCCATATGGCCGATCTCCATCCTCACCCGCTCCAAGGCCAGCGTGGGGGTCTCGATCAACACATCATCCAGGTACTTGGGGGCGATGATCAGTTTCTCCTCCATCGGCTTGTCCGGGATCAGCTTCTCCACGATGCGCGCGAACTGGGTGGTGAAGCCGATGAAGATCAGCGTATTGGCCACATTGAAGATGGTGTGCGCATTGGCGATCTGACGCGGGGCCTCGGCGGCCAGCTTATCGGTGCCGGTCAAGCCAGTCGTCGAGGGCGACATCCAGGCGACGAATTCGGCCAGCTGCGGGATAAAGGCGACCCAGACCAGCACCCCCGCGATATTGAACATGATGTGCACCCCCGCCGCGCGCACCGCCTCTCGGGGCTTGCCGATAGAGGCCAGCAAGGCCGTGACACAGGTGCCGACATTGGCCCCGAAGGCCAGCGCAATGCCCGCCGGCAGGGTGATGAACCCCTGGGTGGCCATCACGATCACGATCCCGGTGGTGGCCGAGGAGGACTGGATCAGGCCGGTGAAGGCGGCCGCGATCAGGATGCCGACCAGGGGATTTTCCATCTGCACCATTAGGTCCAGGAACGGCTGATAGGCGCGCAGCGGCTTCATCGCATCGCTCATCACGCTCATGCCGAAAAACACCAGCCCCAGGCCCATGAGCATGCCCCCCCATTGCTTGATCTTTTCCTGCTGGGAGAAGAACAGCATGCCGAACCCCACCGCGATCATCAGCAGGGCGGCCTTGGTAACCTTGAAGGCAACGATCTGCGCGGTAATCGTGGTGCCGATATTGGCGCCCATGATCACCCCGACCGACTGCGACACCGACATCAGCCCGGCGGTGATGAAGCCCACCACCAGCACCGTGGTCACCGAGGAGGACTGGATTATGGCGGTGACAAAGGCCCCGGTGATGGCGCCCAGAAAACGGTTGGTGGTCAGCTTGGCCAGGATCACCTTCATGCGCTCGCCCGCCACCGCCTTGAGGGCATCGGCCATCTGCTCCATGCCGTACAGAAACAGGGCCAGGCCGCCCAGCAGTTTCATGGTCATTTGCCCCCATTCCATCCCCTGGCCCGCATCGGCGCCGGCCAGCACGGGGAACGAGATCACCCCTAATATCACCCCCATGAAAATGAGCAGGGGCATTCGTTCTGCCACACCAATATTGCTGAACTTCAAGATCTTATTCATATTCTTTCCTCCCAGGGTTCAGTAGTATTTCTTACTTGATATGCTCTGATTTAACGATCGTGACCGGCACGGGACACAGATGCACCACCTTCTCGGCGGTGGAGCCTACAAACAGCTGGGACAGGTCGCTGCGCCCCTGGCTGCCCATGACCACACATTTGGGCCGGATTTCTTCTATGACCTCCAGGATTCTAGTGACGGGGAGTCCCACGACCAGTTTGGTCCTAGCGCTGCTGATTGCCGATCTCTTGGGATTTTCCCTGGCCATCTTTTGCATGAATTCATCCAGCATCCCCCTCGCCACGTCCTCCATCCTCTGCAGCCGCCGCTCCTTTTTCTCATCACGCGTATAGAATCCAGGAACATCGACAGGGTCATGCACTACGTGCAGCACCACTAAAGGCGTGCCCATGAGCTCTGCCATATAGGCAGCAAACTTTATTGCCTCCTCTGAGTGGGGATAGAAATCCACAGGAACCAGAACAGTGTTCTTGGGTATTGCCTTCGCCTTGTTCTCGGGTGCTTTTTTGGCCATTCTCTATACCTCCGTTTTGGACTAACTGTGATCTTTAGAATAATGCGTTGTACCTGCTATAGATTTTCAGATAAATAATTATACAAAACATTGATGCGTACAGCGCACCCTACTCCAATCCGTGCATCGTTATGAATTTGGGGTCGCCGTTTGAGGCTTAAACACCTTAGAATCACTACCGCGCAACACTATGGATATTTTTTTCAGTATTCGGAAATCGTTACGACTGAACAAGCCGGAAAAGAGGTTTTTTTAATAATTTTTGCGGCCCCAACATCCAAACCCTCGCCCCTTGTAATAATTATTATTTAATAATAATTAATTATTTTTTTAATAATTGCAAGTCTAGCAACCGCACGGGGGGGTCGGAATTTGGTTTGGCATTAGGGGTTGAGGCACTCTATACGGATCGAGGGAGTGCGCAATGTGAGTGTGATCACCCGCAGGGGCGTAGATCAAAAAGACAAAAAGGAAACGAAATAGTGGGAGTGGTCTGCGTATTATACTTGTAGCTCAAGGCCCTGATGTTTCATTGGGCCATGGGCTAGCCATGCGGCATTAATGCGCGAGGGCAAAAGCAATTGATGTATAAAATGGGGGGAACTTGTAGAAGAAACACCCGGCACTGCCGGGCTAATTCTCCTCCTTGCTAACTACACTTCAACCCAGTCCCTGTTTCATCATTATTATGTACAATCTCCCTGAGTTTTATTGTTCTTATGTCCTTCCTCCCTTAACTAAGCCCTCAAGCAAGGCAGTAAATTGCATACTGGCACTCTCTTTGTAGGCCGTCTATAAGTATAGATCAAGGTTTCGATGACTTGCAAGTATTTTCTATCGAGGCACTCCAAATATCATGTTTATCCAAATGCTTTCGGTTTAATCATATTTTCGGGGGCCAATATCTCATCCAGCTTCTGCTTGGATAGAAGCTCCTTCTCTAATACGATCTCATAGACCCCGCGATCGCTTTCCAGCGCCTCCTTGGCGACGTGGGTGCTGATCTCGTAACCGAGCACGGGATTGAGTGCCGTAACCAAGCCGATACTGTTCATAACCATCTGACGACAGTGCTCTTCATTTGCGGTGATCCCGTCTATACATCGGTGCATGAGGGTCGTCATGCCGTTTTTCAGCATCTCTATCGACTCGAAAAGACATTGAACCATGACGGGTTCCATGACGTTCAATTCCAGTTGCCCCGCCTCAACGGCCAGATTGACGGCCAAGTCGTTACCGATGACCTTGAAGGCGATCTGATTGACCACTTCCGGAATGACTGGATTGACCTTTCCCGGCATGATGGACGAACCTGGCTGCATAGGCGGTAGATTGATTTCGTTCAATCCGGTACGCGGACCCGAGGAGAGCAAGCGAAGATCGTTGCAGATCTTCGACAGTTTGATGGCCAGACGTTTAACCGCGGAAGAATACATGATAAAGGCGCTGGTATCCTGGGTGGCTTCCACCAGATTACGCGCCAACAGGATGTCCAAACCCGTGATGTCACGCAAGTGACCGATCACCTTGCGACTGTAATTGGGATCGGCATTGATCCCGGTGCCGATGGCCGTAGCGCCCATATTGACTTCGAGAAACAGATTGGCGTTATGGGTCAGCCTTTCCACCTCCCCCTCAAGGGTGACGACATAGGCCCCAAAAGACTGTCCTAGCGTCATGGGTACCGCGTCTTGCAGTTGGGTACGCCCCATCTTGATGATATGGGCGAATTCCTCGGCCTTTCTGTGGAATGAGCCGACCAATTCAAGCAATACCCTCACCAACCCTTTGTTGCTGTTGATCAGGGCAATATGTACGGAGGTGGGATAGACATCATTGGTCGACTGAGAAAAATTCACATGGTTGTTGGGGTGACAATGCTTATATTCACCCCTTTCATGGCCCAGTATCTGCAAGGCCCTGTTGGCGATCACCTCGTTGGCATTCATGTTAGTGGAAGTCCCGGCACCACCCTGGAACATGTCTACGGCGAAATGAGAGTGAAACTTGCCATTGAGGATCTCAGCGCAGGCCTGCACGATCGCGTTCGCAATATCCTCCGGCAGATGCCCCAAATCTCGGTTGGCGCGTGCGGCAGCCATCTTAACCTTAGCCAAGGCCTCGACAAACAGGGGATAATAACCCAGCTTGACCCCGCTGATATTGAAATTCTCAATGGCACGCATGGTCTGAATGCCATAATAGGACTCGAAGGGGATGGATCTGTCCCCTAGCAGATCGTGTTCGGACCTCGTCTGCCCCGTGGCGTATTGAGAGGCGATATGCTCAACAGGACTGGCTGAGGCCATCATGCGGCGCACCATCACTTTGGCGATACGCCGGATCATCTTTATGTTTATAACGGCATACTGGTCCTGTGCCTGTTTGAGCTGAACGCCATCGAGGAGCAGAATGGTCACCTCCGACAGGGCCTTGGCTGATGTCGAATACACCGTGTCATCAATCAGGACATTCTCACCAACGAAGTCCCCCTGACTGAAGACCACAAGGTTTTTCTGTTCGCCGAACGCCCCTTCCTTGAACAGTTGCACCTCTCCGCTAAAGATGATGAAAATGTAGCGGCGCGCCTTATTCTCCCGGAACAGTACGGTTTCCGGGGGGGCTTTTTTAACCTCGATCAATTCGGCAACCTGCCGACACTCTCCCTGGTCCAGATCCTGAAATACCTCGATCCCCTTGATAAAATCGATTATCTCTGTGGTTTGCATGGCAGAACCCTTATTGAATTTTCCGGAGCAGAAAATATCACTTTACGGATCAAGAGCTTGTACTATGTGAGTGCAATCATTCGCAGGATCTAGGTCATATGCTTAAGCCGCCAACCCCGTAAGTATATCGTTCACGCTGGCCTTGGCATCTCCAAACAACATAAGCGTGTTTTCCTTATAAAACAGAGGGTTCCCAACACCGGCGTAACCTGCTGCCATACTGCGTTTCATCACAATAACGGTATCGGCCTTCCACACTTCGAGCACCGGCATGCCCGCGATAGGACTCGCGGGATCATCTTGTGCATCAGGATTGACGATATCATTGGCGCCGATGACCAATACCGCATCGGTCTGCGGGAGATCATCATTGATTTCATCCATCTCCAGAACGACGTCGTAGGGCACCTTCGCCTCGGCAAGCAGGACATTCATGTGTCCCGGCATACGCCCGGCCACCGGATGGATAGCAAATCGCACGTTGACGCCTTGGTCTCGAAGCTTCTTAGTGATTTCATAGACTAAGTGCTGGGCCTGGGCTACGGCCATGCCGTAACCGGGGACAATGACCACATTCTTTGAGTCCTTGAGCAATTGAGCCGTTTCCTCAGCACTGGTGGCAACCGCCTCTTTCTGTTCGCCACCTTCTACTTTGACAACCGTGCCCCCCGCTGTGCCAAATCCACCGGCGATCACGGCGAGGAAATTGCGATTCATGGCGCGGCACATAATGTAAGAAAGAATGGCACCGCTGCTGCCCACCAGCGCGCCGGCAACGATCAACAGGTCATTGGAAAGCATGAAGCCGGTAGCCGCCGCCGCCCAGCCGGAGTAGCTGTTGAGCATCGAGATCACCACCGGCATATCCGCCCCGCCGATAGCCATCACCATATGTACACCAAAGGCAAAGGCAATAGCGGTCATGATGATCAGAGGAACCATGCCCGAGGCGGCGGCATCGGCCCCTACGAAAACCACGCCCAGCCAGATACACATCAGACCCAGGCCCAGATTGAGCCAGTGGCGTGCCGGAAGAAATACCGGTTTACTGGTGATCTTAGCATTGAGCTTACCAAAGGCGATCACCGAACCGGTAAAGGTGACGGCACCGATCAGGACCCCCAAATAGATCTCGATATCATGGATGGTCTTATCCACCCCGGTAAAGTGCAAGGTCGGGTCCAAGTAGTTCGCAAAACCCACCAGCACCGCGGCCAGCCCCACGAAACTGTGCAAAATGGCAACGAGCTCGGGCATGGCGGTCATCTGCACCCTGGCGGCCACGATGAAGCCGATAGTCGCACCGATGAGCATACACACCGCCACGATACCGTAGCTGGCGACCTGACTACCCAAGATCGTGGCCGTTAGCGCGATCATCATACCGATGATGCCGTAAATATTGCCGCGCCGCGCGGTTTCCTGGTGGCTCAACCCGCCTAGGGCCAGGATGAATAAAACGCTAGCCGCGATGTACGCAACTGTAAGCAAACCTTCAGTCATCTTGATTCCCCTTTATTTGCGAAACATTTGCAGCATACGTTGAGTGACCAAAAAGCCACCCGCGATGTTGATCGTGGCGATCAGGATACCTATCGCCGCTAGGATGGTGACCATGGTGTCTGATGTCGAAACCTGCAATAAGGCACCGATGATGATGATGCCACTGATAGCGTTAGTGACACTCATCAGCGGGGTATGCAGCGCTGCGGTAACATTCCATACAACCATATAGCCCACGAAACAGGCCAACACGAAGACCGTAAAGTGCCCCAGGAAAGCCGGTGGCGCAACCTTACCCAATCCAGCCAGCAACAACCCAGCTACCACCATGAATACGATGGGACCCCAGTATGATGGTTTTTCGGGTTCGACCTCTATCACTTGCGGCGGCGCTGGAGTAGCCTCTTTTGCAGTGGCAATGGCCGGTATCTTGAGCGCTGGCGGCGGCCAAGTGATTTCACCCTCTTTGATGACCGTCGTTCCCCGAATCATATCGTCCTCCATATCCACCGTAATCTGACCATCCTTGTCCTTGCACATATCAGCGAGCAGATGGCGCAGGTTGGTGCCATAGAGCTGACTGGACTGGGTGGACAGCCGGCTGGGCAGATCCGTGTAACCGATCAGAGTAACTCCATGCCTGACGACGACCTTACCCGGTTCGGTCAGGGCGCAGTTGCCACCCTGCTCGGATGCAAGATCCACAATCACGCTGCCCTCGCGCATACTTTCTACCATGCCGGCGGTAATAAGCTCTGGGGCGGGTTTGCCGGGTATCAGGGCGGTTGTGATGATGATGTCCACTTCCATCGCCTGCCTAGCAAACAGATCCATCTCCGCTTTGATAAATTCAGGGCTCATCACCTTGGCATAGCCGCCTTCGCCAGTACCTTCTTCCTCGAAATCCAGCTCCAGGAATTCGGCGCCCATGCTCGCCACTTGCTCTTTGACCTCCGGTCGGGTATCAAAGGCCCGCACTATGGCCCCCATCCCCCCTGCCGCCCCGATGGCCGCCAAACCTGCGACACCGGCACCAATGACCATCACCTTGGCTGGCGGCACCTTTCCCGCCGCGGTAATCTGGCCGGTAAAAAATCGCCCAAACTGATTCGCAGCCTCAATCACTGCACGATAACCGGCAATATTAGCCATGGAACTCAGTGCATCCATCTTCTGAGCCCGGGAGATACGGGGCACGCTGTCCATAGCCAATACGGTGACCTTGCGCGCAGCCAGCCGATCCATGAGATCTTTGTTTTGAGCCGGCCAAATAAAACTGATGAGGGTTGCCCCCTCCCTCAACAGTTCTGCTTCATGGACCCCAAATACCGGATGCGCCTGCGGCGCACGAACCTTGAATATGATGTCTGAATCAGACCATAGGGCGCGTGTATCCTCCACGATCTCGGCACCCGCTTCCTCGTAGGCCTCATCGGTAAAATTTGCGTTAGCCCCGGCACCCGCTTCAATGGCGACGGAGAAACCCATCTTTAGAAACCAACCCGTCGTTTCCGGCGTTGCTGCAACACGCCTTTCGTCAGCATGGATCTCCTTGGGAATTCCTATCTTCATGGACCTTCCTCCACTAATTCTTGTTTGGTGATATACCTACGGCGACACGAACTCACACCCTGCGGATGCGATGATTCAAATAGTATTTATCGAATAACGCTGCCACATTACAAATTCGGGTATTGTGCACCCTTGTAAGCTGGACTTAACCGAGTGAGATTAACATGGCTAGGAGACACGAAGCACCTCCCGGGTAATCTAGTAATTTATTGTTATTCGAATTCACTATTTCATTTTTCTAATCTTGACTCAGACAACATCCCCTCAAGGGAGGACTTTCGAAATCGTGGCTAGCGCCATTTTACGATTTCATTAAGCAGACCCGCCCCACCGTCTAGTCGGGGATGCCGCTGAGTTGAAAGAAGCCTAAGGATACCGATTAAATCGCCTAGTGTACAGAAACAATCAATCGACCATGGCCCGACTCAGACATGGGCATGACACTGTCTTCGCGGCCGATTCGATCACCTAAACAGCTGGTCTTTTTAGACTATCTTGACTGACATTACACGACGCAAAAACCGGCTTATACCCCCGAGCACGATATCGTGACGGACCGTGGCATGGACCCCCTTCCCCTCCTCGAATCGCCCCCTTTAACGGACGTTTCCCACCTTTCAATACTATCGCTCTAGAGAACGTCAAATCAGCAATTTATAGTGGCAACTGGAACAGACCTCAATCGTTTTCTTGACATATCCAGAGTCAATCGTGACTCATTCTCCGCACAACTATACATTGGGATACAGGACAGTGCATCACAAGGCAGGAAAATACCAAAAAAGGGTACAGGAGCGTATCGACCAGCCCAGCGTAGAAGGACTGATGAGCAGGGATTTCCAAACGGTTTCTCCTGATACGCCACTCAACATGGTCGTTGATTACTTGCTAAAACAGGACATGTCTGATGTGCCCATGGTGATGATCGATGAAGACAGTGGAAGACTGAAGGGTTTCGTGTCAGAACGTGACTGTGTGGATTATTATTCTAATGAGATCTATTACTCCAATCCTGACATTACTGCAAAATCAGTGACCAAGCGAAATCAATCTTCGCAAAACATCACAACAAGCACAGATATCTTTACTGCCGCATCCGCCATGCTCTATCATGATAGTCACTTCTTACCCGTAGTTGAAGACAAAAGACTGGTAGGTATACTAGGACGTCAGGCCTTGCTTAGGGGGCTGCACGACTATCGAAACCAAGCGATGGCAGCGGGTAAAAAGGAAACGCCCCCGGACCTAAGCGAAATAGCCAATCAGCGGTTTATTATTAACGGCTGATCAATCGATTACAATAAGGAAAGGTCAGCGCGTGAACACGGCGACCCGCCGCCACCAGCCAAACGAATTATCCTCCACAATTTAGAAGATGAGTAGGCGCATAGCCTCTGTTTTTAATGATGCATTGCCCCTCATCGCTCAATACCCAATCGATGTATTTCTTGATTTCCCCTTGAGGTTCCCCATCAGTGTACATATACAATGGGCGTGCAAAAGGATAACTTTTATCCTGAATCGTGTTGACGCTGGGATTTACGCATTCACCACCATCCTGTTTGGCTATGCAAACCATTTTCACTTGATCGGTGGCATAGACCAGGCTGCTATAACCTATAGCACAGGGGGCTGTACCCACTAGGGCTACTGTGTCTCTAGAGGCCTGCATATCTTTGCTTCCAAGCTTGTAGTCACGTTTTACACCAAGTACTGCTCTTCGAAAAAAGGCATAGGTCCCCGAACTGTTTTGGCGACTAACCCTCACGATTTCTTGATTTTTGCATCCCGGCACCTCTATTCCGAGGTCAGACCAGCGCTCGATCTTACCATCTTCGCCATAGATCTCAGCCAATTGCTTTATCGTTAATGTCTGAACGGGATTGTCCTTGTGCAGATAAACCGCCACGGCATCATAGCCCACAATGAACTTTTTGGGATGGTGGCCCCGCTCCTGGGCCATTTCGATTTCTTTTTCTCTCATCAGCCGACTGGTATTGGCAATATCCGCCGTACCGTTAATCAAAGCGGCAATACCCGTGCCCGACCCACCTGCCGTCACCGCAACACCTGCCGTCGGATTTACCTGTTTGTAGGCCTCTGACCAGGCCGAAACCGCAGCAACCATGGTGTCAGAGCCCTTGTTCTGCAGCAATGTGCGCGATGGCCCAGCCATGGATTCAAGGAACCCTAATCCACCGATTAACATCCCAATCAAACCGAGCACCTTCAGGGATTTCATCATCTATTTACTCCTTATGCCTTATATCATGGTCTGGTAGGCCATTATTAAATAATTGGGACCGATCATTCTGCTTTACACTTTAATACGTGGTCGAAAGGGCTTGACATGAAGAGGGATTCGGAAAAGATCGTCAGCATTGGGGGTGGGGCGCTGCGGGCATGGTGCGCGATAGTTGCAAGTATGACAATAACTTACCCATTGCTGCGTTCACAAGCGCCCCACCCCCAATGCCAAACCAAACTCCGAACCCCCCCTTCATGTCAAGCCCTTTCGACTCATTTGTGATTGTAAAGCTAAAACCTGCATTTTGATCGGTCCTGAATAATTTCATTTTAAGTTTAATAAAACCCTTTATAGTTTCATAGTTTTTTTACATTCTTGTTGGAATTCAAGCACCAGATGTCGAGGCGAAATTGGCAGAGCACTGCCTGCTTAGCTAGCGGGTTAAAGACCACACCATTAATACTTGTTGCTTTTTTGCTCAAATTATATGTTACACTGGATTCGCCCCTCGGGGAAGGTGTTTATTAATAACACCTAATGTACTAATTGATATAGCAATTATGGTGGATTGGAGGCTAATAATATGAAACGAAATCTCTTAGCGTTAACCGTGATCGCCACAACTATGGTGGCATCTCAGGCGGCGCTGGCTGGGGCCGATGGCGACACTATCGCTTACACCTGCAATGGCTGTCACGGTACCGATGGTATTAGCAAAGGTGCAGCTCCATCCCTAAAAGGCATGCCTGCCGACTATCACGCCAAGGCCTTAAAGGCATTCAAGGCGGGCAGCCGACCATCGACCATCATGGGTCGCATTGCCAAAGGTTATAACGATAAGGAATTAGAAGCCGTAGCCAAGTATTACGAATCGCTGAAATAATCAGAAAGGGAGGTATGAGATAAAATGTCCACACTTTCACGTAGAAATTTCATCAAACTAGCTGCCACTTCCTCGGTCGCAGGACTTGGGGTCTACGGTTGTGCCGCCAATGCCAAGAAGAAAAGCAGTGGCGGTGGTCATGTAGTCGTCATCGGTGGGGGTGCAGGGGGTACGATTGCCGCCAAATACATCCGCAAGATGGATCAAAATATTAAGGTCACCCTCATCGAAAAAGACGCCAAACACAGCACCTGTTTTATGAGTAACTGGATCCTGGCGGATATCCGTGACCTGGATTCCCTCACCCACAGTTACGACAAGCTGGCCAGCAATCACGACATCAAAATCGTCCATGATACCGTGACCGAGATCGATGCCGCGGGCAAGAAGGTTAAAACGGCCGGCGGCAAGTCTATAGCCTATGATCGCTGCATCGTCTCACCGGGTGTTAGTTTCCGCTGGGATAGCATAGAGGGTTATGATGAGTCCGCTAGTCATAAGGTGCCCCACGCCTGGTTCGCAGGCCAACAAACCGCATTGTTACACAAACAGTTACAGGCCATGCCAAACGGCGGTCTGTTCGTGCTCGCCGCACCGCCAAACCCCTTCAAGTGCCCTCCCGGGCCCTATGAACGCGCCAGCTTAGTCGCCCACTATCTGAAAACCAAAAAACCTAAATCCAAGGTCCTTATCTTGGATGCCAAGGACAAGTTTTCCAAGCAGGGCCTGTTCACAGCCGGTTGGGAAAAGCTCTACCCTGGAATGATCGAATGGCGTTCCAAGGCGAATGACGGCAAGGTGCTGGGTATAGATGCCGACAAGCGGGTAGCCATGACTGAGTTCGATGAGATCGAAGCCGATGTACTCAATGTCATCCCAGCGCAAAAAGCGGGTCATATCGCCGAGGTCGCAGGATTGACCGACGATACGGGCTGGTGTCCCGTGCACCACAATACCTGGGAATCCAAAATCCATCCCGGTGTTCACGTGATTGGTGATGCCGCCATCCAGGCCCCTCTACCAAAATCCGGTTATGCCGCAAATTCCGAGGCCAAGGTCTGCGCCGCGGCAGTGGTGGCACTTCTTAACGGAGAGGAACAGCCGACGCCGTCTTGGGTCAATACCTGTTACAGTCTGATAGGTCCGAACTACGGCATCTCCGTGGCCATGGTTTACAATCTCACAGCTGAAGGTAAGGTGGGCAAGATCAAAGGCTCAGGTGGATTGACGCCGAAGGATGGTAACAATGCCCTGGAAGCCGTATACGCCAAGAGCTGGTATACCAATATTGTTTCAGACATGTTCGGTTGATCCACAAGATCGAGAGCACTCGCTGCGATTGACCACCACAGGCATAGTGATGATACGCTAGTCATGTATAAATAACGGCGCGCGCGTTCCTCCACAAAAAAACAAATCCCCGCAAGACCTCTGGTCTGCGGGGATTTGTTTACACCTAAGATCCTGCGTTTTTCCTAGCTATTGAAATTCCCCGAAGCAATTCTCTGAGCCTCCATCGTCTCGATTTCCCGAGAACCCGAGACTACAATCTCTGAATCCGGTATAAAATCAACATCCGGATCTCTACCATCATAAGGGACGGCGTTCAACACCACCTTCATCGCATTCAGTCGCGCCTTGTGTTTGATATCCGAGCGAATAATCGTCCAGGGAGCATCGCTGGTGTGAGTCCTTTTGAGCATCTCATATTTCATATTGCTGAAATCCTCCCAGCGTTCCTGGGCCTGCACATCCACCTCACTGAGCTTCCACTGCCGCAGCTGATCAGTC
>JBDLIZ010000009.1:0-25234 GCA_039714615.1 Pseudomonadota bacterium
GTAGGTTGGTGCTGAGGAACGAAGCCCAACGTTTTAGCGATAGTTGCGTGTTGGGCTTCGTTCCTCAGCGCCAACCTACATAGAATGGGTCTCAAGTTAAATTCCTGTAGTGTTTTGTAAGCCATTGATTATTGAGTGTGGGATCAGGTGGTCTGAAGTTGGTTCAATACGTTGGAGTATTTTGGCCCCACGAGGTCCTGACTTTAGATCAGGGTAGCCTTTACCTGTTTTCGACGCTCTTCCAATGCAAAACGGATGAGGGCTGCGAAACGGTAAACCGTGTGCACAAACTTGCTATAGGGCAATACGAGAAATAGGGCGAGGACAAAACCAAGATGTAAAGCCAGGAGTACACCCATTGCCGAGGTTGCTCTCAAGCCAAGCAGCAGAAAACCTGTCAGACTAATAAAAAACAATAGCGCAAGGAACGCATAGTCCATACCAAAATGTCGCACCAGCATGGGCCTCGGATCGCTCTGCAACTTTATCCAGACAAGTCCCGCAGGACCGATCAATAGACCGATCCCTCCACAGGTGCCGAGTAATACCGGCACGCTGAAAAATGAATAGGGTGCAATCCTACCAAAGCCATACTCATAGACAGCCGCCACAGAAGTAGCACCAAAACAGAGTATAAACCCCCACATCATAAACTGATGATATACCCGGCGTTGGTTTGAAAAAGACTCGTCCTTGGTATTGCAGCCATCGCCATGACCTCCACCCAGGTACTTCAGCGTCGCAACATCTTTTATAGCGCTAAACAATGATGTCGGTCTTGCAACATCCGATAATTTGTAGACCCCGGCACGCCAAAATTTCACGAAGCTAACGGCTAGCGCGAGCATGGAATACAAGAAAATAGACCCGGCAACTGTCACCATAACACCATGACTAATGACCTTGTAAAAAGCACCTGGACCCTGATGTTCGGCAAGCAGGACCTCGGGGTTTTGCAGCACAAATGTTAGCAACATTACCAAAGCGATGGTGAATGCTGCCACCAGGGATACAATCAATCCATTGTCGCGAAACAGCTTGGCCAACGCAGCGGGCCAGGCATATTTTTCGTAGGATTCAGCGCGCACCTCTGCAAGCGCTTTTGGAACGTTAAGACTGAATTCGTGGGGTGGTGCATATTGGCATGCATGATAGCAAGCCGCGCAATTGTGGCAGAGATTGGCAAGGTAGTCCAAATCGGCAGTCGCAAACTCTCGGCGTGATTCCATGGCCGGAAATACGGCACAAAAACCTTCGCAATACCGGCACGCATTACATATCATCATGACGCGTCGCGTCTCTTCCACGGCGGGGGTTTCAATAATCTCTATTTTGTTCGAGAGCATGCTGCCTCCTCTCCTGCAATACGTCCAAACACGGACCCGATGGACATGCCGGTGCCCGCACAATAGCCTTTGCCCAGTACGTTACCCACCATTATTTCGCCAGCGGCATAGATATTTCTTGTCGGCGCCCCGTTCTCCATTAACACTTGTGCTTTCTCGTTCACCTTTACACCCAAATAGGTGAAGGTAATCCCGGGCCGAAGTGGATAGGCGTAGTATGGAGGTGTGTCTAGCGGCAGTGCCCAGTGAGTCTTGGGTGGCTGAATTCCTTGCGTACAACAGTCATCAAACGCCTCTGTATCATAGGTTCCAGGTTTCACCGCGGCGTTAAACTCGGCTACGGTTTTTTCGAGCGCCGGTGGATCGAGGCCCAGCAATCCGGCCAAGTCTGCAATCGTGTCTGCTTTGATAGGTGGAAAGACTGACGGCATGAAGTTATCGATAACCTTGGCATCAATGATGGCATAGCCGATCTGATCAGGTTGTTGGGCAACCAGGCGGCCCCATATGGCATAGCGCTTTGGCCAGAAATCTTCGCCTTCATCGTAAAAGCGTTGGCCATCCTTATTTACGACTATGCTAAAACATACGCAGTCAAGACGAGTCACAATACCGCCATCGAATTTAGGGGCGCGGGCATCGATAGCGACGGCATGGCACTGCGCTGGATCGCCCACCGACTTAATGCCCTTCGCCATAAGGTCCTTAAGAATGCGACCGCGGTTGTAGGGCGTGCCGCGAATAATGAAGTTCTCGGCCACATCGCCCCACGCTTGCTTCATCCAATCGATGTTCGCCTGAAACCCGCCCGATGCCACTACTACAGCGTCGGCCTTTACTACACAAGCAAAGCCTCTGTTGACCACTTTCGCAGACTGAAAAACGCCATCCTCGATATCAAGTTCTTGGACCTCGGTATTGTAGAACACCTTTATGCCGAGTTTCTCTGCCGTATGATATTGAGCATTAACCAGGGCTCTGCCACCACCGAGGAAGAAGGCATTGGTGCGTCCCAAACTCAACGTTCCGCTTAAAGGGGGTTGAAAACGCACACCCTGTTGCCCCAGCCAGTCCACGAGTTCAGCACTCCTGCAAATCATCATACGGGCAAGCGGTTCGTTGGTATTCCCTTCGGTGACACGCAACAAATCCTGCCAATATTCTTCTTCGGTATAGCTCTGCGTCAATGTTTCGGTGGGCGCGAGATGCATAGCACGTAGATTGCGCGTGTGCCTACTGTTTCCTCCGCGCATTCTTTTATGAGCATGCTCAAGCACCATCACGTCTGCACCTGCTTTACGGGCAGAAATGGCGGCGCACATGGCGGCGTTTCCACCTCCAATAACCAAAACATCAACTTTTTCTGGAATTGACATGGTTATATATCGATCAATAGGGTAGAAATACTAACGCTTGTAGACCTAGAGGGCTGGATGCTGGTTCGTATCGAGTCACCCAAAACCCAAATGGGTCGGGTCGTCGCTATGTTACAATCCACCACCAAAAGCAGATCGGTTCGTACTTCCAGCGCAAGCTAGTGCAAGAAATCGAAGTGCGTTTGCGGTTTGACAATCACGCTGAGATTGAAACCTTCTGCCACGGTGGATTCTTACATCGCGCCTACCGTGAACTCCTTCATAGAGCACTCTAATGGAAAACGTTCGAATTCCGGCCTTCTTTTATCGAGGCGGCACCTCTAAAGCTATCATCTTTAAGGGGTCTGATTTGCCGAAAAGCAAAGAAGTACGCGACAAGCTATTCTTGCATGTTATGGGAAGTCCAGATCCGTATCAACGTCAGTTGAATGGCTTGGGTGGTGGTATTTCCTCTTTGTCCAAGGTCGCAATCGTCGATAAGTCAGAGCGAGACGATGCGGATGTCGATTATACCTTCGTGCAAGTCGTTGTCGATAAGCCCGTTGCAGATTACGCAGCCATGTGCGGCAACATTTCCTCGGCTGTCGGTCCCTTTGCTGTCGACGAGGCTATGGTTTCCGCAACCGATGGCATGGCAACGGTGCGCATATACAACACCAATACAGATAAAATCTTCCACGCAGTATTCCTCGTTAAAAACGGAAAAGCGGTCGAACGCGGCGACTTCGAAATTCCGGGCGTTGCTGGTACTGGCGCAGAGGTAGCGCTTAACTTTATCGATCCCGGAGGTGCTGCAACAGGGGCATTTTTGCCAACTCAAACGCCGCATGAAATGCTTTATGCCGAGGGTGTAGGTGAAATCAAAGCGTCTTTAGTCGATGCATCAAATCCCGTTGTTTTTGTTAGAGCACAAGATCTCGATTGCAGCGCAACTGATCATCCAGATACGTTTGATAACGATGCATCTCTCATGCGACGTCTTGATTCTGTTCGAAGAGCCGGTGGTGTAGCTATGGGCATGGCGACGACTCCTGAAAACGTTCCTCTGTCAAACCCCAAAATCGCAGTTGTTGATGGCCCAGCGGAATTTATCTCTCTTGACGGTTCCATTTACGGGAAGGAAACCCATGATATTGCCATTCGGATCGTTTCCATGGGGAAAACACACCGGGCGGTTACCCTGACCGGAGCAATGTGTTTGGCCGCGGCTGTACGCGTGCCCGGTACCATACCGAACCAGCTTGCCCGGGAAGGCCAACCTATACGTATCGGAAACCCATCAGGTGTCTTGCCGATTGAGGCAGAAGTAATCTGCTCCGACCAAAATCAATATCGTGCTGTTTCCACTACAAGCTATCGCACGCAAAGACGTTTGATGGAAGGAAGTGTCTTGGCCCCGACTCAATTCATAGAGGAGAAAAATGACAATGAAACTGACAGCTTATCCAACCACCGATTTAAGCGACAATTACCGTGATAAAGTTAAACACTGCACGCTGGCCTTCCAAGATTTTGGAGCAAACAAGTTCTTTGCAGGCCGTATTCGAACGATCGTTACCATGGAAGACACCAAGCTTGCGCAGCAATTGTTTCGCGAACCGGGTGAAGGCGCAATTGTTGTGCTTGATGGCGGTGGGTCTCTTCGCACCGCGATGCTTGGCGATATCAATGCCCAGCTTTTGGCAGATAACGGATGGGCAGGGATCATCATCAACGGTGTAATCCGAGATGCGGAGCGTTTAGCCACTATTGACATCGGCATCAAAGCCCTTGGCAAAACGCCATTACGCAGCAGTAAAACCGGTATTGGCGCCATTGATATTCCGGTCGCGTTTGGGAACGTTCTATTCGAAAAAGGTCAATGCGTTTATTGCGATGAAGACGGCGTTCTTGTCAGCTCGGATCCAATATCTCTTCAAGAGTCAATTTGACCACCGGCTTCAGCCGGTGGTCAAATTGACTAAACCCTGACGGCCGAGGCGGGTGCGGGCCTTAGCCAATCCAATAGCTCGGTGATATCGTCTATGATGCCGTCAGCTCCCCACTGCTCCGGTGAGTTATCCGCGTGAATATAACCGTAACGGGCGACTAATGTAGTCATCCCGGCGGCATTTCCCGCCTGAATGTCGCGGGGGTCATCCCCCAGATATAGACAATGTTGCGGCAGGCTGTTGGCGACTTCGCATGCATGCAGCAGGGGCTTGGGATGGGGTTTGCGTTCACTCGTGGTGTCTCCGCTGATAATGCAACTGGCGCGCTGATCGAGCTCTAATGCGGCCATCAACGGGTCCGTCAACCAGGCCTGTTTGTTAGTGACCACTCCCCATTTCATCCCCTGGTCTTCGATGTGGGTCAATACGCGATCCATTTCGGGAAACAGGCGTGTATTCACACAGATGTGGGCCGCATATAACTTTAAAAATCGGTTGCGCAGCCGCTGGAAAGAGGTCACGTCTAGATCTTCGCCGAATCCCAGCCGGATCAATGCCGCACCACCTTGGGAGACATGGCTGCGGATGCTCGCGTAAGACAACGCAGCAAGGCCCTGTTCCTCCAGAACCGTATTCAGGGTAAAGGCCAGGTCCGGTGCGGTATCGGCCAAGGTCCCATCCAGATCGAATAAAACGGTAGTGAAGTTGTGGGTCGGATTACTCATAGCGATTACGGATTCTTGCGGGCATGCAGCAGATAATTTACATCCGTGTCGTCAGCCAGCCGATAGACGTGAGTGATTGGATTGTAGATCAAACCGGTGATATCACGTACCTCCAGGTCGGCGTGTCGGACCCAGCGACTCAATTCCGAGGGACGGATGAATTTTGCGTATTCATGGGTCCCTTTGGGTAATAATCTCAACAGGTATTCGGCACCGAGAATGGCAAGGAGAAAGGATTTTGGGTTTCTGTTGAGGGTCGAAAAAAAGAGTTGTCCTTCGGGTTTGAGCATTGTTGCGCAGGACGATACCGTTATCGAGGGATCGGGGACGTGTTCCAGCATTTCCATGCAGGTAATGATGTCATAGCTTTGAGGTCGATCCTTGGCCATGGCTTCGGCGGAGATGCATCGATAATTGACCTGGACGTTAGATTCCAGCAGATGAAGCTTGGCTACCGACAGGGGGGCCTCACCCAGATCGATTCCGGTGACCTGGGCCCCCCTCATGGCCATACTTTCGGCGAGGATGCCCCCGCCGCAACCGACATCCAGGACCCGTTTGCCGGCCAGCGGCGCGCGGGTATCGATGTAATTGAGACGCAATGGATTGATGTCGTGCAGGGGTTTGAATTCACTTCCCGGGTCCCACCAGCGATGAGCCAGCTCTTCAAATTTGGCGATCTCTGCAGGATCGAAGTTGGTATCTGTTTGCAGCATGATTAGGTTCCTGTGGTTCGAATGCGCCGGCTCCATTCGTTTACCTTTTGCTTGAGTTGATGTTCATCAATAGTGGTGAGCTGGCGGTCTTTGAGCACATGCCGGCCCGCGATCCACACATCGGTGACCTTGTCCCGACCGGTAGCATAGACTAATTGCGAATACAAATTAAAAAAAGGCATTGATTCGATATCACTGAGTTTGATGGCCACGATGTCGGCAGCCTTGCCGATCTTCAGGGTGCCTATCCGGTGGTCCAGCCCCAGGGCTTTGGCGCCATTGATGGTGGCCATTCGCAATGCGGTTTCGGCCGGTACGGCCGTAGCATCATTGGCCACCGCCTTGGCTAACAGCGCCGCCGTACGCATTTCTCCCAGGATATCAAGATCGTTATTGCTTGCTACACCATCGGTTCCCAAGGCCACATTAATACCGGCATTCATGAGTCTATGCACGGGGCAAAAACCACTGGCCAGTTTTAGATTGGATTCCGGGCAATGAATGACATGGACGCCGGTGGCGGCAAGTTGTTCTATTTCCGGATCTTCGAGTTGAGTCATATGCACTGCATTCAACGCGGGAGAGATCAACCCGAGCTTGGCTAACCGCGCGATAGGGCGTACTCCATGGGATTGTATCCCACGCTGGACTTCGTCTGCGGTTTCATGCACATGCATGTGAATGGGCATATCAAGTTGATCCGCATAGCTGCGGATGCGCTTGAGGGGTTCGTCCGAGACGGTATAGGGTGCATGGGGGGCCAGCGCGGTGCTGATCAGTTCCTGGCCTTTACAGCGGTCATGCAAGTCCAGGCCCTTGCTGATATATTCATCGACACCGCTCGCATACATGGTGGGAAAACCGAGCACGATCAGCCCGATACAGGCACGCATCCCGCTGTGGGCGCAGGTGTGTACGACGGTTTCGGGAAAGTAGAACATATCATTAAAACAAGTCACTCCGCCGCGAATCATTTCAGCGATGGCCAGCTGGGTGCTGTCATGGGTAAATTCATCGTTTACCCAGCGGTTCTCTGCGGGCCAGATATGATCGTTCAACCACTCCATCAATGGCAGGTCGTCCGCCAGGCCACGAAACAAGTTCATCCCGGCATGGGTATGGGCGTTGATCAGGCCGGGGATCA
Source organism: Pseudomonadota bacterium (assembly GCA_039714615.1). Classification (GTDB taxonomy): domain Bacteria; phylum Pseudomonadota; class Gammaproteobacteria; order JAAEPA01; family JAAEPA01; genus JAAEPA01. The sequence continues at coordinate 7,239 of JBDLIZ010000009.1, forward strand.
GGACATGCTCACCCATGGATAAGGAGGTCTTTGGCTGGAATCGTTCATCAGCCTTGGTCATCGGCAGAATATCGATGATCTCGCCGTTGTGTAAGGCGAGAGCATGGTCTTCTAATACCGTGCTGCTTGGATCAACCGGGATCACCCAGCGGGCATTGATTACCGTGTCTATGAGTTGCATGGGTAAACCATAACCATTAATTTGGGGTGGCGGCAAGGGTTTATTTCGGAACCGAACAGAAAGCGGTTATTTCTTTACCATTGAATCAATGATCGGTCCCTATATTTCAAATTCGGTCCTAGTACAATAATCAAATGAAAGCGATCATATACGATAATATCAGGGCAGTGCAGTGGGTAGACGGCCGGGTACGGTTACTGGATCAACGACTATTGCCTCATGAGGTGAGGTATCTGGATCTCAGTACCAGCGCCGAGGTGGCGGCGGCGATCACCGATATGGTCGTCAGGGGTGCCCCTGCCATAGGTATAACCGCGGCTTATGGGGTGGTGCTGGCCGCCGCACAGCGGTATGGGGAGTCTGCTGAACGGTGGCGCCAACCATTGCAAGAAGACATGGATACCCTATTGCGCGCCCGGCCAACGGCCGTCAATCTGCGCTGGGCCGTGAAACGACTAAGCGTCATCATCGACACTTTGAAAATCCCACCGCTCGAACCCTTGCTTGCCCAGGCCAAGCGTATCCATGCGCAAGACATCGCGGCCAACCAGCGAATAGGGACGCTGGGGGCCTCACTGCTGAGCCGCGATAGCGTCTTGACCCATTGTAATGCAGGGGCTCTGGCGACCGGAGGTTATGGTACTGCCCTGGGGGTCATACGCAGTGCATGGGCAGCAGGAAAGATAAACAAGGTCTATGCCGACGAAACTCGGCCTTGGTTGCAAGGTTCCCGACTCACCGCCTGGGAGCTTCTTCAAGAAGGCATACCCGTTACCTTGATCTGCGAGGGCGCCGCTGCCGCTTTGATGCGAGAACGGCGGCCGGGCTGGGTAATCGTAGGCGCTGACAGGGTGGCGGCCAATGGTGATGTGGCCAATAAGATCGGCACCTATAGCCTGGCCGTTATTGCCCGGGCGCATGGCGTGAGGTTCATGGTAGCGGCCCCGACCAGTACGGTCGATATGGACATGCCCAGTGGCGATGGGATTGAGATAGAACAGCGCCAAACCGATGAGGTCTTGACTATGCAAGGCAAGCCTATCGCTGCGCCGGGGGCAACGGCCTGGAATTCGGTGTTCGATGTCACTCCCGCGAGCTTAGTGGATGCGCTGGTGACGGAACAGGGGATTATCCACAATCCGGATACCGATAAGTTGAAGCGACTTATGAACGCATCGTCTTGACCGTCTCGAAGAGTTTGGTAAATGTGACAATTTCCCCTCTGGCCAAGGCGTAGGTTACTCCTTTCATCACCCATTTTTGTTGCCAGGCGCCACCAGATACAGTATTAGGCGGGTTTTGCCTTTGGTGCGGGGAGGGTAGCCGTGCTATAATTGCGGTTTTTTGTGGGCTGTTAGATTTTCTATCTTAGTCCAAGCCAAATCTCTCCTTAATGCCACAATTCGCCAAAGAAATCATCCCGGTAAATCTCGAAGACGAGATGCGCCAGTCCTATTTGGACTATGCCATGAGCGTGATTATCGGTCGCGCGTTGCCCGATGTTCGGGACGGGCTAAAACCGGTTCATCGTCGGGTGCTCTATGCGATGAGCGAACTCGGTAACGACTGGAACAAGTCGTATAAGAAATCGGCTCGCGTGGTGGGTGATGTCATTGGTAAATATCATCCCCACGGAGACACTGCGGTATATGACACCATCGTGCGCATGGCGCAGCCGTTTTCTCTTCGCTACATGCTGGTCGATGGTCAGGGAAACTTCGGATCCGTGGACGGTGATGCGCCTGCCGCTATGCGTTATACCGAGGTACGCATGGCACGCATCACCCATGAGATGCTTGCCGACCTCGACAAAGAAACCGTCGACTTTGTTGCCAACTACGATGGCTCGGAGCATGAGCCTTCGGTGATGCCTGCCCGGCTGCCCAATCTGCTCATTAACGGGTCGGCCGGTATCGCCGTGGGGATGGCCACCAATATCCCACCACATAACCTCACCGAGGTCATTACTGCCTGTGTGGCCCTCGTCGACGACCCCGAGATCGATATCTCGGGTTTGATGGCGCACCTGCCAGGCCCCGATTTTCCCACGGCGGGGATCATCAACGGTACTCGCGGCATTCATGAGGCCTACCGTACCGGACGCGGACGTATCCATATCCGGGCGCGCAGTCATATGGAGACCATTGACAGTGGCCGGGAACGGATCGTAGTGACCGAGCTGCCTTATCAGGTCAATAAGGCCCGTCTGTTGGAGAAAATCGCCGAACTCGTCAAGGAAAAGAAGCTCGAGGGGATCAGTGAGTTGCGTGATGAGTCGGACAAAGATGGTATGCGCATGGTGGTTGAGCTCAAGCGCGGTGAGGTCAGTGAGGTGATATTGAATAACCTCTACCAGCAAACCCAGATGCAGAGCGTATTCGGCATCAATATGGTGGCGCTGGTGGATGGACAGCCCCGGCTTATCAATCTCAGACAAGCGTTGCAGGCCTTTCTCAAGCACCGAAGAGAGGTGGTCGCTCGACGCACCCTCTATGATCTTCGCAGGGCCCGTGAACGTGCCCATGTGCTGGAAGGCTTGGCCGTGGCGCTAACCAACATCGATGAAATCATCGCTCTGATCAAGGCCTCAAATAGTCCCGCTGAGGCTAAGTCCCAATTGGTGACGCGTATCTGGCCCCCCGGGGTGGTGATCGAGATGCTCTCCCGTGCGGGTGCCGAAGCCTCTAAACCAGAGGATATCAAGGGTGAGTTCGGGCTGGCCGAGCAGGGCTACCGGCTATCGGAGATCCAGGCCCAGGCCATCCTCGATCTGCGCCTGCATCGTCTCACTGGTTTAGAGCAGGACAAGATCGTCAAGGACTATGGAAGTTTGCTCGATGAGATCGCCGATTTGTTGGATATCCTGAGCAATCCCGATCGACTGATGAGTGTTATTCGAGAGGAATTGATCCAGATTCGTGACCGTTACGGAGATGGGCGTCGCACCGAAATCATGACCAACTATCTCGATCTGAGCATGGAAGATCTGATTCCCGAGGAAGACGTGGTGGTGACGCTCTCTCATGTTGGATATGCCAAATCGCAGCCATTGGATACCTATCGTGCCCAGCGTCGTGGGGGACGCGGAAAAACGGCCACCTCGTTTAAGGCCGAGGATTTTATAGATAAGTTGTTCGTAGCCAATACCCATGACACCATCCTGTGTTTCTCCAGCAATGGTAAGGTCTACTGGTTGAAGGTCTATGAATTACCCCAGGCGAGCCGTACTGCAAGGGGTAAACCCATGGTTAATCTGTTGCCCTTGGAGGCAGGGGAGCGAATTTCCGCGATATTGCCCGTTCGAGAATATTCCGCGCAGCAGTATATCCTGATGGCCACCAGTGCCGGGACAGTGAAAAAGACCGCTTTGACTGATTTCTCCCGACCCCGGGCCAATGGGATCATCGCTATTGATCTGCGCGAGCAGGAGCATCTGATCGGGGTATCCATTACCGACGGTTCGCAAGATATCATGTTGATAAGCGATGCCGGAAAGGCGGTTCGATTCCCGGAGACTCAGGTCAGGCCCATGGGACGTACCGCGCATGGGGTGCGGGGTATCAGGCTGGGTTCGGCGAAGCGAGTGATCTCGCTGATGATTATCGATCCGCAATCGCCTACGATGCTGGTGGCTACTGAGAAAGGATTTGGTAAACGTACTCCGGTCGAGGCCTTTCCGAGCCAACGTCGCGGCGGGCAAGGCGTTATCGCGATTCAGACTTCGGGACGAAATGGTAGAGTGATAGGTGCGGTGATGGTTGGCGAGGATGATGAAATCATGCTCATTACCAACGGAGGCACCTTGGTGCGCACTCCCGTCGGTGATGTTTCGGTCATGGGTAGGAATACCCAAGGGGTCACCCTGGTTCGCCTCAGTAGGGATGAACAACTCGTAGAAGTGGAGCGCATCGAGAGAATTAATGGTGAGGAGGATGAGGGAGAAGAGGTATAAGAGGCTGGTTTGGAATCCCTCGGCCGGCAGAATACGGTTCGAAATACCTATTAACTCCTTTAAAATTTTCACCGTGTGAAGTGGAAAGCGAAATATCGATATCTCACCTCAAAAATACAAATGAATCGAAATCTTATAATATTAATAAGAGTGATCGAAAATGAGGATATATAATTTCAGTGCGGGTCCCGCCACCCTGCCAATCGAGGTACTGGAACGCGCCCAAAGGGAACTCCCTGACTGGAATGCCAGCGGGATGTCGGTGATGGAAATGAGCCATCGCAGCAAGGAATTCCTGTCCATCGGAGAGCAGGCCGAAACCGATTTGCGTGAGTTGATGGCCATCCCGGACAACTACAAAGTTTTGTTTCTGCAGGGCGGGGCTTCCAGTCAATTTGCCATGGTGCCGCTTAATCTGTTAGGTGAAAAAAATACCGCTAACTATATCAATACGGGACAGTGGTCAAAAAAAGCCATTGCCGAGGCAAAGCGGTATTGTGAAGTCAACGTTGCCGCTACATCTGAGGATACGGGGTTTACCAGTATTCCACCGCGAGAGCATTGGCGGATCGATCCGGATGCGGCTTATGTCCATTTCACGCCCAATGAGACCATAGGTGGCGTAGAGTTTCATTTCATACCCGATGTGGGCGACCTGCCGCTGGTGGCGGATATGTCTTCAACGATACTGTCACGTCCTATTGACGTGTCAAAATATGGTGTCATTTATGCCGGAGCACAGAAGAACATCGGTCCCGCGGGTATCACGGTAGTCATCTTACGCGAGGATCTCATCGGCAGGACTGGCGTGGGTACACCCAGCATGTTCAACTACATGGTGCATGCCAATGCCGGATCTATGTATAACACCCCTCCGACCTTCGCCTGGTATATTTCCGGCCTGGTTTTCCAGTGGCTCAAGGCGCTCGGTGGACTGCAAGTTATGGCGCAGCGCAACAAACGCAAAGCGGCCAAGCTCTATGCCGTGATCGATGGCTCGGATTTCTACAATAATCCCGTGGACCCTCCCTGCCGCTCCTGGATGAATATCCCTTTTACCCTGGCGGATGCATCGCTGGATGCCACGTTTCTCGCTGAATCCAAGCAGGCGGGACTGCTTACCTTGAAGGGGCATCGCTCCGTTGGGGGTATGCGTGCCAGCATCTACAATGCCATGCCTGAAGAGGGGGTGGATGCGCTGATAGCCTTCATGGTGGAGTTTGAACGTCACAGAGGATGAGTGGGCCAAGCATTTTATTGCTTTGGACCGGCACAACTACAATTGAGAAAAACCCGTGTATAAGATACTTACCCTTAACAATATCTCGGTAAAGGGTTTGGAGCGGTTTCCCAGGGACCGCTATGAAGTGGCCTCCGAAATTACCAATCCTGATGCCATTCTGGTGCGCTCGCATGATATGCACCAAATGAAAATCCCTGCTTCGCTGAACGCCATAGGTCGGGCCGGCGCCGGTGTTAACAATATCCCGGTAGAGCAGATGAGTCAGCTGGGAATACCGGTATTCAATGCCCCTGGCGCCAACGCCAATGCGGTCAAGGAACTGGTGGTGGCGGGTATGCTGCTGGCATGTCGCAACATCTGCCAGGCCTGGGACTATACCGCCAAGCTGGAAGGTGTAGACGCCGCGCTGCACCAAGCGGTCGAGGCCGGTAAGAAACAATATGTAGGCTACGAGTTGCCCGATCGGGTGCTGGGCGTGGTCGGTCTGGGTGCCATCGGCGTGAAGGTAGCCAATGCGGCCAAAGCCTTGGGTATGCGGGTCATCGGCTACGATCCGACCATAACCGTTAAGCGTGCCTGGCAATTGTCCTCGGAGGTTAAGCCGGCTGGCAGTATCGATGACTTACTGGCCCGAGCCGATTTCGTGACCTTTCATGTGCCTTTGATCGAGGCCACCAGAAATTTGATCAATGCTCAAAGGCTAAGGCTCATGCGTGAAGGGGCGGTTATTCTGAATTTTGCCCGTAGTGGTATCGTCGATGATGCCGCGGTGATGGATGCCATCGATGCGGGTAAGATCTATGCTTATGTGTGTGACTTTCCCACCCGTCTATTGAAGAATCATCCCAGGGTCATCGCCTTACCGCATCTGGGGGCGTCCACCCGGGAGGCTGAGGAAAACTGTGCCGTAATGGTTGCCGAGCAGCTAAAGGAGTTTCTGGAAAATGGTAACATTAGCAATTCGGTCAATCTTCCAGAGGTGCATTTACCTCGAAAAGGCAAGTCCAGACTGGTCGTTGTAAATGCCAATCTGCCCGACATGGTAGGCAAGATCTCGCACGACTTGGGTAAGGCCCATGTCAACATTGTTCATATGGTCAATGAGTCCAATGGCGATCTTGCCTATACCATGCTGGATGTGGAATCCGATATCGCTCCGGAGACCGTAGAAAAGATTTCCGTTACCGAGGGGGTGTTGAAGGTGAGGGTGCTATAGTCATGACGGATGGGTTTTCAGGGATGCAGAAGAGTGCGTCTAAGGAATGCGAACGAAATAACTTCCCCACCTGGCTTGCCTTATCGTCCTGTCTTCGGCGTTACGACAACAGTTACATAGCTAGGCTATGCGCCTGTTGTCGCGCCTTGAATACGAACGATCATGCGGCGCCAGTTAGGGAAGTTATTTCGTTCGCATTCCTAAATAGGTTAAATATTAGAGATTAAATGTCCGAACAAGAAAAACTGGCCGCTATTCGTAAACGCATCGATGAGTTGGATGACCAGATCCTGCGAGATATCAGCGAGCGTGCACGTTGCGCCCAGGACATCGCCCATGTTAAGCAACGTCTGGACAAGGACGCTGAGTTCTATCGCCCGGAGCGCGAGGCGAAGGTGCTGCGCAAGATCTTGGATAGAAATCGAGGGCCGCTGAATGACGAAGAAATGGCCCGCTTGTTTCGCGAGATCATGTCCGCCTGCTTGGCCTTGGAGGAGCCATTGAATATTGCTTTTTTGGGTCCTGAGGGCACGTTTACCCAAGAGGCAGCCTTAAAGCATTTTGGCCATTCCGTTAAAACCACACCCTTGAGTGCAATCGATGAGGTGTTCCGCGAGGTCGAGTCCAAGACCAGTCATTATGGCGTGGTGCCCATCGAGAATTCCACTGAAGGGGTGGTCAATTACACCCTGGACATGTTTCTACAGTCTCCACTCAAGATCAGCGGCGAAGTGGAACTGCGGATTCATCATCACCTGCTCAGTGCGGGGGTGCGTATGGAGCAGTTCGAGCGCGTCTATTCGCATCAACAATCCCTCGCCCAATGTCGAGAATGGTTGGACAGCAACCTGCCGCGCACCGAGCGCATCGGCGTCAGCAGTAATGCGGAGGCCGCAAGACGCATCCTGTCTGAGCCCAATGCAGCGGCGATCGCGGGCGATTCGGCCGCCGAAAGATATGGGCTAGAGATATTGAAAAGCAATATCGAAGACAATCCAAACAATACCACGCGATTCCTGATCATTGGTCGGCCGAATGCCTCGCCCAGTGGCAGTGATAAGACCAGCGTCCTGGTAGGCGCGAGGAATAAACCCGGCTCCTTGTTCAGATTATTGGAACCACTGGCCCGTCACCGGGTCAGTATGACGCGTATCCAATCGCGCCCATCGCATTGCGTTAACTGGGAATATGTGTTTTTCCTGGATATCGAAGGACATATGGACGATGAAAACATCAGCGCAGCCTTACAAGATTTGCGGGAAGAGGCCAATCTGTTCAACGTCCTGGGCTCCTATCCCCGGGCCGTGATGTGAGCTCCACTGAGAACCAATCGGTCGCCTAGATGCCCATCGACTTTACCGCTCTAGCCACCCCCGGGGTACGGCAACTCAGTCCCTACCAACCGGGGAAACCCATAGCGGAATTGGAGCGCGAGCTGGGCATCGATGTCGCGGTCAAACTTGCATCCAATGAAAATCCATTGGGACCCGGCCGCCGAGTGATCGAGGCCATGCAGGGAGGTTTGGAATTGATCCGACTCTACCCTGACGGCAATGGTTATGCGCTCAAAAAGGTGCTGGCCCGCAGACATGATGTCCAGCCGCGGTGCATTACCCTTGGCAATGGATCAAACGATGTGCTGGACCTGATCGCACGGGCCTTCTTAAACTCAGATCGAGAAGCGGTATTCTCCGAACATGCCTTTGCGGTTTATCCCATCGTCACTCAGGCCGTGGGGGCCGCTGCTAACGTAGTTCCAGCGCTGGGGGCAGGGCATCCCATGGCCTTCGGTCATGATCTGGAAGCGATGTCATCGATGATCAATGCCCGTACTCGGGTCGTTTTTATCGCTAATCCTAATAACCCCACCGGAACATGGTTGGAGCACGACGCCCTGCGGGCATTCATCGACACCCTACCCAGCCATACCCTGGTGGTGGTAGATGAGGCCTACTTTGAATACGTGAGGGTCCCGGGATATCCCAATACCGTCGACTGGCTGAGGCATTATCCCAACCTTATCGTGACGCGCACCTTCTCCAAAGTCTACGCCTTGGCGGGACTGCGCATTGGGTATGGGATATCCGATCCGGCGATCGCCGAAGTGCTTAACCGCGTACGCCAGCCATTCAATGTCAATAGCCTGGCCCAGCGGGCTGCCTTGGCTGCTCTGAATGACGAGGGGCATGTGCTTCGCAGTGTGGAACTGAACCTGGCGGGGATGGAGAGATTGCGGGCGGCCTTTGATGAACGTCAGCTGCGCTATATTCCATCGGTGGGTAATTTCATTTGTGTGGATATGGGCCGTTTGGCATTGCCCGTTTACCAGGGTCTGCTGAGCCAGGGGGTGATTGTCAGGCCGGTGGCAAATTATGGGTTTCCCAATCATCTGCGTATCACGGTGGGTACCCAGGAGCAGATCCAGCGTTTGTTGCAGGCGTTGGACAGGGTCTTGAGATTATGATTGATCGATTGTGCATCATCGGGGTAGGGTTGATCGGCGGTTCACTGGCCCTGGCACTGCGGCGGGCCGGTATGGTCAATGATATCGTCGGCAGCAGTCGTCGTAGCGAGCACCTTCGCCGTGCAGTGGAACTCGGGGTCATTGATCGGTTTGATCTCGATGCGGCGCGTGCTGCCGAAGGTGCCGATGTGATCGTGTTGGGTGTCCCTCTGGGCGCGATGCGAGCGGTTTGCGAACAGATCAAGGGTGTATTTACAGACAAGACCGTGCTCACCGATGTGGGCAGCGCGAAGGCCAGTGTCGTCAATGCCGTGCATTCGGCATTCGGGACGCTGCCAGCGGGGTTCGTACCTGCTCATCCTATTGCGGGGACGGAGAAAAATGGCGTCGAGGCTGCCTTTGCAGAACTGTTCGATGGCCGACGGGTGGTCCTGACGCCGTTGCAATCCAGCTCGGTGCGGGCCATACGGCGCGTGCATGAGATGTGGAGCGCCACTGGCGCGATCGTTGAACAAACCGGGATCGAACATCATGATCAGGTCCTTGCAGCGACCAGTCATCTGCCCCATATGCTGGCCTTTGCCCTGGTGGATAGCCTGGCGCGCATGGGGGATCACGACGAGATTTTTCGCTTTGCGGCGGGCGGATTCCGTGACTTTACTCGTATTGCGTCGAGCGATCCTGTGATGTGGCGTGATATCTGTGTAGCCAATCGTAATGCGTTGCTGGACATGATGGCGCGGTTTCAGGATGATCTCACGATCATCTCCGATGCCATAGAGCGAGGTGATGGGCAGACCCTGTTAGAGATCTTCAATCGTGCGAAACAGGCCCGTGATCGGTTGAAGATCGGTTGAAATACCCATCCGTCATGGGTATAGGATGAGAAAATCTTAAGTGACTCAATCGAAGATCCGCTTTCTGGTGCATCCTGGTAGACCCCTACGGGGAGTATTCCGCGTGCCAGGGGATAAATCCATCTCTCACCGTTCCGTGATGCTGGGGGCTATCGCCGAGGGCGTTACCCAGATCAGCGGATTTCTCGAAGGAGATGACTGTGTTGCTACCATAGAAGCGCTGCGTGCCATGGGTGTTACGATCGAAGGCCCCCGTGACGGACGGGTGGTGGTCCATGGCGTAGGCAAAAGAGGCTTGAAGGCCCCTGACGCGCCGATTTATCTCGGTAATTCGGGTACCTCTATGCGTCTGCTCGCAGGGTTGCTCAGCGGGCAGCAATTCGATGTTGTGCTTACCGGTGATGGCTCGCTTACTAGCAGGCCGATGCGCAGAGTCACCCAGCCATTGATTCGGATGGGTGCCCATATAGAGACCGCTGGCGGAGGAACGCCACCTTTGACTATCAAGGCATCCGGGGGGTTGCGGGGAATAGACTACGACATGCCGGTGGCCAGCGCGCAGGTGAAGTCCTGTTTACTGCTGGCGGGTCTTTATGCCAGCGGCAGGACGTGCGTACGTGAGCCCGCACCGACCCGGGACCATACGGAACGTATGCTGAATGGTTTTGGCTGCCCCGTGGAACGTCAAGGGGATCGGGTTTGCGTGGCGGCCGATGCCCAGCTCACTGCGGCTAGTGTGGATGTGCCTGCCGATATCTCTTCCGCCGCGTTTTTTCTGGTAGGAGCGAGTATCCGTGAGGGTTCCGAACTGTTGCTCGAACACGTGGGTATTAATCCTACCCGCACCGGAGTGATAGAGATACTTAAACGCATGGGAGCCAACATTGAGGTGATCAACGAAACGACGGTAGGGGGGGAACCGGTGGCCGATATCAGGGTCAGCGCCTCGCGACTCAGGGGGATAGACATCCCCGAATCACTGGTGCCTCTTGCTATCGATGAGTTTCCGGCAATCTTTATCGCTGCCGCTTGCGCCAAGGGCCGAACCGTGCTGAGAGGGGCCGAAGAGTTGCGCGTTAAGGAAAGCGACCGGATCCTGGTGATGGCCCAGGGTCTGCAGGCCTGTGGTATAAAGGCCACTCCCACCGCCGATGGCATCGTCATAGAGGGCGGTCAGATCAGGGGTGCAACGGTGCACAGCCGGGGTGATCACCGTATCGCGATGGCCTTTTCCATGGCTGGGTTGCGCGCTGAGGCTGCCATTGAGATCGAGGATTGTGATAACGTCAATACCTCCTTTCCCGGTTTTTCCAAAATGGCGGAAAATGCCGGATTGGGGATTGTTGTGCGACAATAAGGCGATGTCCCAGAAAAAAATCCCGGTGATTACCGTAGATGGCCCCAGCGGTTCCGGTAAAGGCGCCCTGAGCCAACTGCTGGCGCGGCGTCTTGGTTACCGGTTGCTCGATAGCGGGGCGGTTTACCGTATTTTGGCGTTGGCGGTGCAACGCCATGGCGTGGTCTTGGATGACCGCCAGGCCCTGGTGCGGCTGGCGAATCAACTGGACATGCGCTTTGCAGTCACTGCCGATGGTGCGCGTACCATTTTCCTCGAGGGTCAGGATGTGACCCGAGACAGTCGCACCGAGCAATGTGGTAACGCGGCGTCCAAGATTGCGGCACTCGAGGAGGTGCGCGAGGCGTTGTTGCACAAACAGCGTGAATATTGCCGTTGGCCGGGGTTGGTCGCCGACGGCAGGGACATGGGTACTGTGGTCTTCCCCCAGGCCGACATAAAAATATTTCTTACCGCGACCCTTGAAGAGCGTGCGAGGAGGCGCTATAAACAGTTGAAAGAACAAGGGATTGGTGCTAGCCTTGACGCCCTTTTAAACGAGCTTACCGAGCGTGACGAACGGGATCGAAATCGTTCTGTAGCGCCACTCAAACCGGCTGAGGAAGCCATCGTCATTGATTCGACCGATTTGAGTATCGACGAGGTGCTTGAGAAAGCCCTTGCGGTGGTGAGGTGATTTTGTTAACCAAGAAGATTGCCGTTCTTGTCATCCCGGCTTGGCCAGGGAGCGAAATCGCAACAGACCCGATCCGGCAGCTTCTCAACCTGCGGGACAATAGCCGCCTTGATATCGGCTATCCATGTCCCATAGTAATAAATACGAGTCTATCCAACCCATGAGTGAGAGTTTTGCGGAATTATTTGAAGAAAGTCTAAATCATATCCAGATGCGTCCCGGTACCATTATCAATGGGACCGTGCTCGAGGTCAGGGATGATGTTGTCATCGTGCATGCCGGCCTGAAGTCAGAGGGCGTGATACCGATCGAGCAGTTTCGTACCCCCAGCGGCGTCGAGATCAGTGTGAATGTGGGCGATGTGATTGAGGTTTCACTGGATGCGGTAGAAGACGGTTTTGGGGAAACCCTCTTATCCTTTGAAAAGGCACGACGTGCCAGGGCCTGGGGAACTTTGGAAAAGGCCTTCGAGGCGAGCAACAATGTTACGGGAATCATCACTGGAAAGGTCAAGGGCGGATTTACCGTAGAACTTGGAGAAGTCAGGGCGTTCCTTCCAGGGTCATTGGTTGACGTGAGGCCGGTGCGTGACACAGCCTATTTAGAGGGAAAAGACCTTGAGTTCAAGGTTATTAAACTCGATCAGAGACGTAATAATGTTGTTGTCTCCCGGCGGGCCGTCGTTGAATTGGAATACAATGCGGAACGCGAGGCCCTGCTTGAAAGCCTTGAGGAAGGGGTGGTGATCAAGGGTATCGTAAAAAATCTAACTGATTACGGTGCCTTCCTGGATCTTGGGGGCTTGGACGGGTTATTGCACATTACGGATATGGCCTGGAAACGGGTCAAGCATCCATCCGAGGTGGTGTCTATCGGTGAAGAAGTTTCCGTGAAAGTGCTCAAGTTCGATCGCGAACGTAATCGCGTGTCTTTGGGGCTGAAGCAGCTCGGCGATGATCCCTGGAAGGATCTTTCACGTCGTTATCCAGAAGGGAGCCGATTGTTTGGTAAGGTGACCAATATCACTGATTATGGCTGCTTTGTAGAGATAGAAGAGGGTGTTGAAGGTCTGGTCCATGTCTCAGAGATGGATTGGACCAATAAGAATGTCAATCCTTCTAAGCTGGTCACCCTAGGTGATGAGGTTGAAGTAATGATACTCGACATCGACGAGGAGCGACGGCGGATTTCCTTGGGGATGAAACAATGTCAGCCTAATCCTTGGGATGATTTTGCCGCCGGTCAAAATAAGGGTGATCGCGTCAAAGGTACGATCAAATCTATTACTGATTTCGGCATCTTCGTGGGTCTGGAGGGGGGTATTGACGGGCTGGTCCATCTGTCGGATCTATCCTGGAATCTACCTGGTGAAGAGGCCGTTCGAGAATATAAAAAAGCAGAAGAGGTTGAGGCCGTTGTGCTCTCTGTGGATGCGGATCGTGAACGCATTTCTCTGGGCATCAAGCAATTGGATAAAGATCCCTTCTCATCCTATGTCGCTGAGCATCCCAAGGGTAGTATTGTTAATGGAACTGTAAAAGAAGTCGATGCCAAGGCTGCATTGATAGATCTTGGAAACAGCATTGAAGGAAATCTGCGCGCCTCTGAACTGGCCCGTGATCGAGTAAGTGATGCGCGCACTGTCTTGAAAGTCGGTGATAAGCTAGAGGCTAAGTTCATTGGTGTTGATGGAAAACGCAGAGTTATCAATCTGTCTATCAAGGCCAAAGAAGTTGCCGAAGAGGCGGCGGTGCTACAGGGTTACAGTAATATCAGCACAGCGACGACATCGTTAGGCGATATTCTTAAAGAAAAAATGAAGGAGAAGGGGGATTCATAAGGAATGCGCACGACACAGTTACCTAACTGGCGCCGCATGATCGTTCGTATTCAAGGCGCGATAACAGGCGCATATAGGCTATGTCACTGTTGTCGCAACGCCGAAGACGGGCGATCAGGTAAGCCAGTTGGGGAAGTGTGTTGGTAGCATTCCTAACGAGTATAGTTTCTATACTCGTGACACGAAAGGATAGAAAGTAGATTGAGCAATGAACGTCTGTTCATTGCTCAGCTCAACAGGGGTGTTTTATCCTTTCGTGTCGTATATCCTGGGGAACTGTCAGGGTATTAGCGTCCAAAAACGACTGAAGGATTTTAAATAATACAGTAGGGGATATGACAAAATCGGAACTCATTGAAGCCATCGCCGGGAAGCAAAATCATCTTATCTATCAAGATGTGGAACTTTCTGTGAAGAGTTTATTAGAGCAGATGAGCAAGTCACTAGCAGCCGGAGAACGTATTGAGATACGTGGATTCGGCAGTTTTTCTCTACACTTTCGGCCTCCGCGGGTCGGCAGAAACCCCAAGACTGGTGAGTCGGTGAAGCTTCCTGGAAAGCATGTACCCCATTTTAAGCCAGGTAAAGAACTACGCGAGCGGGTCAATGGGGGAATACCGAAAAATGGGAATTGAAAAGCTGTTTTAAAATCTCTCAGATGCGTCGCTTAGCCTCCACCGCTTTATATCTTTTAGTATTCCTGATGGGAGTCATCTTTACTTTACTCAATAAGAGTACCGTTGCAGTCAATTATCATCTAGGTCAATTTGAACTACCCGTGGCCGTTCTCGTTATTCTGGCCGTTTTTGTCGGTGTGGCTCTTAGCCTCATCGTATGTTATGGATCAAAATTCAAATATCGAATTGAGATCCGTGGATTGCGCAAAAGGATGTTGGGCCTTGAGCAAGAGATTCAAAATCTGCGAAAGATGCCCCTCAAAGATCCCCCCTAATGCTGGATTTGCTATGGTTGCTGCTCCCGGTCGCAGCCGCATCGGGCTGGTACACTGCCAAGTGGTCGGAAGAAAAGTCCCCGAATAACGATGTCCCCAATATCCCGAACGAGTATGTCCAAGGGATAAACTTTCTCGTCAACGAACAGCCAGACAAGGCGCTCGAGGTTTTTATTCGCTTCGTGGAAGTGGATTCGGATACTATCGAGACGCATGTCGTGCTTGGCAATCTATTCAGACAAAGGGGGGAGGTTGATCGTGCCATACGGATTCACCAGAATCTAATCGCCAGGCCAAACCTGGATAAGATACATCGAGCTACAGCATTGCTGGAATTGGGTCGTGATTACTTAAAGGCGGGATTGCTTGGCCGTGCCGAAGGGCTGTTCAAAGAAGTTATTGCGATTGGTATACAAAAAGAAGAGGCGCATCAACACCTGAAAGAGCTCTATGAACAAGAAAGGGATTGGGAAAAGGCGATTGACAATGCCGTCAGCCTTCAGAAAACGGTGGCACTGAAGCAAAATGGCGTGATCGCACATTACTATTGCGAATTGGGGGGGCAAGCGAAACAGAAACAGCAGTTGAAGACTGCCGAAAGGATGGCAAAAAAAGCACTCTCCTACGATCGTAAGTGTGTGCGAGCCAGTATTCTGTTGGGTGACCTCTTTGTTGAGAAGACAGATTACAAAACGGCTATAAAATACTATGGTAATGTTTTCACTCAAAATCTGCAGTATCTCAGTCTCGTTCTCCCGCTGATTAAGCGAGCCCATGAAGAAAATGGTGACCTTATCGGGTACCAAGATTATCTACAGAAAATCCATAATGATCATTATGAACTCTCTTCCATACTCGGTCTGATAGAAAGCTATCGTGAACGGGGAGATGTCCAGAACTTGAGGGTTTTACTGAAAGAAGAGTTGGAGAAGCAGGATGTTCCGTTAAGTTTATTGAGAAAGTACATCCAATATGTAATCGATAATGATGGGTACGATCATCCTGAGGTGCTCCATTGTATCGCAAATGCCTTGGACCATCACCTCGATGCTCAAATTTCACATCAGTGCGTGCGCTGTGGCTTTGAAGTGAGAGGTGTGTTTTGGCAATGTCCCAGTTGTCATGGATGGGGGACGATTCAGCCCCGAAATGAGAACCAGGCGAACGCGCTAGTGGATAAACACTATAGCGTTTAATAATGTTTTTAATTAGGTTTCGTAATGACCATTCTTACCAAGCACAGACGACTCATTGTTGCGCTTGATTTTCCCAGCGCTCAGCAGGCGCTGCAATTCGTTGAACAATTGGATCCCGACTCTTGTCGGTTGAAAGTAGGATTTGAACTCTTTATCTGCGCGGGTCCGAGTTTGGTGGAGGCTCTGGTTAACCAAGGGTTTAAGGTTTTTCTGGACCTGAAATTACACGATATACCCAATACTGTGGCCGCTGCATGCCGGGCGGCGGCCAGGCTCGGGGTGTGGATGCTCAACGTGCACGCCTCGGGGGGGCGCAGCATGTTGGAAGCCGCAAAGGACGCCCTGGCTGGAGTGGACTCTGCGCCGCTGCTAATCGCGGTAACCGTATTGACATCACTGGACGATAGGGATTTGGGCCAAATTGGTGTCGAACGCTCAGTACAAGATCAAACATTGGGTTTGGCTGCATTGGCCCAATCGGCGGGAATTGACGGGGTGGTATGTTCGGCACACGAGGCGCAGATATTGCGCCGGAATCTAGGTGATAAGTTGGTCCTGGTCACCCCCGGGATCAGACCCCATGAAGGCTCCTCAGACGATCAGAAAAGGATCATGACACCCGCCGAAGCCTTGCGCATGGGCTCTGATTATCTTGTTATCGGTCGGCCGATTACCCAGGCGCCAGATCCCAGGACGGTAGTCAGAATGATCAACGCCCAGATTGGTGGGGATACCTAATATCGGGGATCAGCGGTGTGGTCGGCTTTTTTGTGACCGGCATCACATTTTGCGGCAAGTGAGCTGAATAATATACGCCTACCTAAAAACTGAAATATGACAAGGAGTTCATATGAAAACCATAGGGAAGTACATCATTTTATTGCTTTGCATCCTCTCACCGTTCAGCTTTGCCGGCGCGGTAGATATCAATACCGCTGATGCTCCCACCTTGGCTCAGGAAATCAATGGCGTAGGTCCCGGTAGGGCAGAGGCTATTGTTGCCTATCGCGAGAAACATGGGTCATTCGGATCCGTTGAGGACCTGGCGTTGGTGCAAGGTATCGGGGCCAAGATCGTGATCAAGAACAAAGACAAACTTAGTGTTGGTAAAAGACTACAAAAGTAGGGTAATATTATTCGGCTATCCATCCTTATAGAAGTATCTTAGCGTATTAGCAATATCCGGACCAGCAAGGGGTGGTATTATGCCGCTCCTTGTTGGTCTTTTTGTGTTTCTAGGAACCTGTCGGGTTTAGGGCTGATCTACTGCGGAAAAGCCGGATTTGGACAGATTTCCCGATCCTTTTCGTTTCGCCTCAAACGATCGAAAAATCTGCCTTAAACCGTCTTTCCCTCGCTACGATCGCCTAAGTCCGACAGGCTCCTAGCTGTCTGTTTTAAATCCGTTGGAGAAATAATGGGTAAAAAAATTAAAAAGGCGGTGTTTCCCGTTGCGGGGTTGGGGACTCGATTTCTCCCAGCCACCAAGGCAAATCCCAAGGAAATGTTGCCCGTCGTCGATAAGCCGCTGATTCAATATGCGGCAGAGGAAGCCGTATCGGCCGGAATCGATGTATTGATTTTTGTTACTGGCCGCAATAAACGCTCTATTCCCGATCACTTTGACAAGGCGTACGAGCTGGAAAGCGAACTTGAGGCGCGAAACAAGTCAAAACTCCTTGCCATCGCACGTGATGTATTGCCGCCACGGGTTTCCTGCATTTATATCCGTCAATCCGAGGCGCTAGGTCTGGGTCACGCCGTATTGTGTGCCAGGCCTGTGGTCGGAAACGATCCCTTTGTCGTGATACTTGCGGACGATTTGATCGACTCTGGGGATCAGCCCAGTTGCACAAGGCAGATGATCGATGTTTATGAGAATAATCAATGCAGCGTCATCGGTGTACAGAATGTGAGCAGAGAGGAGGTGTCTAGCTATGGCATCGTTGACGGCGAGCAGACCGCAGACAGGCTATGGAGTGTCAATGCTCTGGTGGAGAAGCCCAGTATTGAACGATCCCCTTCGACGATCGCTATTGTCGGTCGATATATCCTCGAGGCT
>JBDLIZ010000010.1:0-25013 GCA_039714615.1 Pseudomonadota bacterium
TTTCATGGGGATCCCACAAAACAGGTTCACAAATATAGCCACAATTCCAGGCGAATTGATTCATCAGGCCAAGAGAAATATGGCCAACAACCTCCTCTTTCTGCCCTTGAAATGCTGGCAATGCATTCAAATGCTCATTTGGGTTCTCTCTTTTTATCCAGATATAGGACCGAAATGTCCTGACAAACCCACTATCAACAATAATGCATTCTGGCTGAGCACGCTTAATCAGACGCAATAGAATGTAATGGTCCATAATATGATAATAGATACCTAGCACAAGAACGGTATCAAACTTCTCAACATTATTAAAAAGCCAATCGAAAATATCTGCAACACAGAAACTAACTTTCCCCTCCAGTCCTGCCTCTTCAATCAATCTACGGGCCTCCATTACTTTATCATCCCTGCCCTCTACCCCTAGTACTTTTGTTGCGCCAGCCACACGGGCAGCATATGCCCACCGGCCGTTATTTGACGCTAGGTCCAGAACTGATTTGTTTTTTATATAATGGAGGTTTTTATCTATTATCCTTTTGTGTCGCTCAACAAGCCTATCTTTTAAATTCTGAGTAGGTGCAAAACTTGTCAGATCAATCAACTTTTTATCCACGATCAAAGCTCCTGTTTCCCAATCCGGAGAACGCCTGTTTTATTCACGGTTTGATTCCATCCTAAAGGGTTGTTTAACGGGCCTTCTGAGAAGGCTTGCCATGTTGCCACCGTTACTTTGTCAATTCAATCAAATATTCAGCCCTAGATTCCTTTCCTTCTCCTCCTGTTTATTTTACATACTTAGGTATCATTTCCGCATTTACCCCCCACTGTGCCCCAGGCCGACAACGAAGAAGCGATCTCCAGCCCGATCTGGCTTAACTGATTCCGAAGGAACAATGGGCGAATCATAAGAACTCCCAATATCGAGACAAACGAGGGACTCTTGCGTCTCCTAACCGCCCTCACTCGCCCCCTAGAGTTCTCGCGCAGCAACCAACACAGCTTGTAAGGGCTGCGGTGCTGGCACGTCGTGTGACCGGCATGCTAGCCGGCCAGCTGGAGCCGAAGGGCGAAATACGCAAGGATACGCGTAAAAATATCTTGAACAAGTATTTACGTATCTGTAGATTGACTGCGTGAAGAAGAATTAGGACATGGTTTTATTGTGGAATAAACAATGCCTCAAATGCTTTCCCCCAGAGTTGACGTACTATTAGCCACTTTCAATGGGGAAACATATCTGGCTGATTTACTTGAATCGATACTGGCACAGACTTATCCAGATTGGTATCTCCTTATACACGATGATGGTTCGTCTGATGGCACCATTAACATCGTTGATCACTATCAGCGGAGTCATAAAAATAGAATCAGCCATGTGGAGGACGAGGATACTTGTTTAGGTGCCTGCCAGAACTTCAACAAATTGCTGGAGCATTCAACAGCTGATTATGTGATGTTCTGTGATCAGGACGATATCTGGATGGTGAATAAAATAGAAATCATGCTTGATACCCTGTGTAAATTCGAGAGACGATATGGAAAGCAAACTCCACTTCTATTGCATTCAGATCTGATAGTCACAGATGCCAATATGAACATTCTCTCCAATTCATTTTGGCAATATCAATATTTGCAACCAGAAACCGGTTCAAGGTTTTCCAGATTACTCATGCAAAATGTCGTGACAGGCAGCGCGACGATTATTAATCGTTGCGCCAAAGAACATGCTTTACCAATACCCAAGGGAGCCATCATGCATGACTGGTGGCTTGCCCTCGTTGTCGCCGCGTTTGGCAAGGTACGGCATCTCGCAATACCCACGATATATTATCGACAACATGATAAAAATGTTATAAGCGCCAAGAAATGGGACTACAAGTTCATCATTGAGAAAGTCACTGAGGAACTCTTTTTATCCGAATTAAGGGAAAGCGTAAGCCATTGCGAAAGACAAGCGAAATTCTTTCTAAAGAATTACGCGAAACAGCTTGATCCCAAGCAAGTTAACGATGTAACTGCCATGGCACACTTATCGAGGGTTGGTCCAATTGCGCGCAGACGGGCAATATGGCAGCACCGACTATTCAAGATGGGTTTCATTAGAAACGCTGCCCTTCTTCTTTTGATATAAACCTACCCTTTATCGCTTGACTCGTACGCCATCTTCAGCCCTACCGATTGCAAGTTCCTTCAGCATTGATCGAAGGGATTCGCGCCAGTGGCTTGGATTTATGTCTATTTTCGCCCATGTATCTAACTTGTCCAATACGCTAAAATAGGGACGTTTTGCCGGCAAGGGATATTCACTAGTAGAAATTGGTCGGATCGGGATAGGCTTTTCAAGTAATTTCAGGTGTATCGCTTCTTCTTGAATGGCCACGGCAAAATCATACCAACTT
Source organism: Pseudomonadota bacterium (assembly GCA_039714615.1). Taxonomy (GTDB): domain Bacteria; phylum Pseudomonadota; class Gammaproteobacteria; order JAAEPA01; family JAAEPA01; genus JAAEPA01. The sequence continues at coordinate 2,400 of JBDLIZ010000010.1, forward strand.
GCGACCCCTGCATCGGTCCAATGATGGACTCCAGTCAGCTTGCAAGAAACTGCCCGCCAGATTGCCTCTGCAAGTCCTCCCGCCCATGTTGGAGACCCAACCTGATCCACGACAACATCCACTTGATCCCGATCCTGCATAAGGCGCAGCATGGTTTTTACGAAATTCTGTCCGTGCGCCGAATATACCCATGAGGTTCTTATGATGAGCGTCTGATCAGGAGATAGCGCTTCAATCACAGCACCTTCTCCGGCAAATTTACTGGCGCCATAGACACACTGAGGATTAGGGCGGTCATCTGGGCTGTAGGGCCGATCTTGCGTACCATCGAATACGTAATCTGTAGAAACATGTATAAAACGGGCCCCACAAGAAGCCGAAGACCGTGCCAAATGGGCCACTCCATCCCTGTTTACAGCATAAGCCGTATCGCTGTCTTGTTCCGCCCGATCTACTGCGGTGTAAGCCGCCGCATTGATAACTATCATTGGATTAACATCATCTATGATTTGTTGCACACTCTTCGCATCACGAATATCCAGATCTTGCCTGTCACAGGCATACAGATCCAGGTGTGCCGGGGCCGTTCTCTGCAACTCCCACCCAAGTTGACCCTTTGCACCTGCTATCAACACCTTCACTGAAAATACTCCGCGTCATCTAACGCAAGACCGGCACTGTCTTTTTTCGAAAGCATGGGCCTTTGCCCTTCTTGCAATGGCCAATCGATAGCCAAGCTGGCATCATTCCAAGCAATACAGCGTTCATATTCAGGAGCATAAAAATCTGTAGTCTTGTAGAGTACTTCTGCATGATCGGATAGAACCAGGAAACCATGGGCAAATCCCTCTGGAATCCATAACTGTCGCCTGTTGTTCTCAGTCAATCGAAAACCCGCCCATTGCGCAAAGGTGGACGCTCGCCTTCGCAGATCGACCACAACATCGAAAATCTCACCCGCGATAACACGAACTAGTTTACCTTGGGATTGTTTAATCTGATAATGCAACCCCCTAAGGATAGACTTTGCGGATCGAGAATGATTATCTTGCACAAAATATGTATCGATCCCTATTAATTCACAAAATTCTCTTTGATTATAGCTTTCGTAAAAGAATCCCCGATCATCTCCATAAACCTTGGGCTCAATAATCAGAACCTCGGGAAAGGCAGTGCGGTGGAGCTTCATCTAGAACACCTTTTCGCCCAAGACACGTAGCAGATACTGCCCATAACTGTTAATTCGCAACGGCTCCGCCAGACGATACAGTTGTTCAGCTGAAATGTAACCCGCTCGATAAGAGATCTCCTCAGGGCAAGCCACCTTTAACCCCTGCCGCTTCTCGATAGTTTCTATAAACGTAGCTGCCTCCAATAATGATTCATGAGTTCCTGCATCTAGCCAGGCCATCCCTCGCCCCATTACTTTGACTGTCAGCTCATCCCGCTCGAGATAGCGATTATTGATATCGGTTATTTCCAGCTCACCGCGTGCTGAGGGTTTTATCGAATGGGCAATATCGACAACCTTATTATCATAAAAATATAGACCAGTAACCGCATAGCGTGATTTAGGCTGCTTTGGTTTTTCTTCGAGACTGATCGCTTTACTATTTCCATCGAACTCCACTACTCCGTAACGCTCAGGATCATGTACCGGATAGGCGAACACCGTAGCACCGCTAACCTTGTTCGCGGCCTGCTTTAACAGCTTCGAAAGATCGTGACCGTAGAAAATATTATCACCCAACACTAAGACACAGGAATCTTCGCCGATAAATTGTTCTCCTATTAAAAATGCTTGCGCAAGACCTCCGGGTGACTCTTGTACGGCATATGAGATGTTGATTCCCCACTGACCGCCATCGCAGAGCAACTGTTTGAAGTTCGGCGTATCCCGTGGCGTCGAGATAACAAGGATTTCCCGTATCCCAGCTAAAAGTAAGGTGGTCAAGGGGTAGTAAACCAGGGGTTTATCGTAAACAGGTAGCAGTTGTTTAGAAATAGTTTGAGTAACGGGATACAAGCGGCTACCTGTTCCACCCGCCAGTATGATACCCCTCATAGCTGCCCCTTCGCCAAACCCAAACGCTCACGACGATAACTCCCGTCTTGCACACGCTGGCACCATTCACGATTTTTCACATACCAGTCTACTGTCTTTTTTAGTCCTGACTCGAAAGACTCTGATGGTTCCCAACCCAGTTCGGCCTCCATTTTGGTCGCATCAATGGCATACCGTTTGTCGTGACCGGGTCTATCATCTACATATTTTATTAACGAGGCATGGGATTTCAAACCAACACTTGGAAACAAATTATCGAGTAGCTCACAAAGGGCATTTACCACATCAAGATTGGTTCTTTCATTGTGGCCGCCGATATTATAGACCTCCCCTACCGTCCCTTTTTCCAAGACCAAGCGCAGTGCACGGGCATGATCCTCTACATATAACCAATCCCGCACATTATCTCCTTTACCGTAAATCGGTAATGGTTTGCCTTCGAGGGCATTGAGGATCACCAAGGGAATCAGCTTCTCGGGAAATTGATATGGACCATAGTTATTGGAACAGTTGGTCGTTATCAGTGGAAGACCGTAGGTATGATACCATGCACGTACCAGGTGATCGGCGCAGGCCTTACTCGCCGCGTATGGAGAATTTGGTCGGTAAGGCGACAGCTCAGTGAAATAACCCGTATCATCAAGACTGCCATAGACCTCATCCGTAGAAATGTGATGAAAACGAAACCTCGCCCTGGCCTCCCCCCTCAATTCACTCCAATAGCTACGCGCGCCCTCCAGAATCGTATAGGTACCCAATATATTGGTTTGGATAAACTCTGCTGGACCGTCTATTGAACGATCAACATGCGACTCTGCCGCTAGATGCATCACGCCATCCGGGCGATACTCATTGAATAGCCGAACAACCTCCTTTCGATTGCATATATCTACTCTTTCGAAATGATATCGGGGATCGCTAGCAACCTCATTTAACGATTCAGGATTCCCTGCATAGGTGAGTTTATCGACATTGATAATGGTATAGTCCGACTCGTTAATCAAAAGGCGTATTACGGATGAACCTATAAATCCCGCACCACCCGTAATCATTAATTTCACACATCGCTCCATTGCTTAGTTTTCGAATAGCAAAATTCTGCAGGCGTCACATTATCACGCCATATCAGTATATAGGGTGTGCTGTTTTTACCCCACGAAGGCGTTAAAAAACATAGAACATGGTACCTGACTGCGGCTTGCTCATTCCACCCCGATATAGAACAAAATCAGACAGGCGCCGTAATTAAAAGAACCGAATCACCATGGGTATTTTTTAGAGAAGGACCTCAAAACGGTATATCGTCGTCAAATTCGTCAGAACCGGACTGCGGTTTGGGCTGTGGAGCAGCAGCGGATCCGCGATCGGGTTCCGATGACGGTGACGGTGCGTCAAAACTGGTGCTACCTGCCGCACGTCCACCAAGCATTTGCATATCATTGGCGACAATCTCGGTGGTATAACGATCCTGCCCGCTGCTGTCTTGCCATTTCCTGGTCTGCAACCGTCCCTCGATGTAGACCTGTGAACCCTTACGCAGATATTCTCCCGCGATCTCGGCCAGACGGCGAAACATGACGACCCGGTGCCACTCGGTGCGCTCCTGCCGCTCTCCGCTCGTCTTATCGCTCCAGGAATCCGTCGTAGCCACGGAGACATTGCATACCGCGCCGCCGCTAGGCATGTATTTGACCTCCGGATCCTGCCCCAGATTGCCCACTAAAATAACCTTGTTTACACCCCTTGCCATAATTGTATCCCGATTAAATGTTGAAATGAGTCCTGAATCATCGTATTGAAATTTTACGCTGGAGAGATAGAAATTTCACGTAATCTATTCTCGTCCAATATTTTACGATCCACTTTCAGATAGGCCACACCATCTTCAGGGATCACCACCGCTTCCGCGACACCTTCAACCCGACTCAGCTCATGAACCATGGTTTTGGCATGTTCCGAGCTGAGCTGACCTACATTCAACAGATAGCTGCTGAGATAGCGTGGGTTTTTCATGCTTGCACCGATCAGCAACCATATCAGAATGACCATACCACTGCCCGTAAACACGGCCTGCGGCCCCCAAGTCTGCAGCACGACGCCTCCCAGGCCCCCTCCGGCAAAGGCTCCTAGAAACTGACTGCTGGAGAACACCCCCATCGAGGTACCCTTGACATCGGGTGCCGTCAATTTCGTTACCAGGGAGGGTAGAGAGGCTTCCAGGAGATTAAATGCCGTGAAAAACAATAGTAGTCCAGTGGCCATGGCATAGAGGCCTTGTTCACTGCGGAAAAGAAAGAATTCCACCATGGCTAACAGTGCGATTGCCCCGAGAAAAACCGGCTTCAATTTACGCCGCTTTTCGGCCACGATGATAAAGGGCAGCATCAATAGAAAGGAACCCAGCAATACTGGAAAATAGAGCATCCAATGATGCTGCGGTAACAAACCGGCTTGGTCCCTCAGCAACACCGGGATGACGATGAAATTGGCCGTCAAGACCATATGCAAGACAAAAATCCCCAGGTCCAATCGCAATAGTTCTGGATCGGATATTATTCGTCGAATGGCAGAACCCACGACCCGGGTATCACGCTGCAAACGCCTGCTCACGGGCTGCGGAACGAAACGAAGCACGATGACAATGGCCACCAAGGCAAGTACCGCGGTAAGCCAGAAAATCCCCGGCACCCCGATCCAATGGTTTAACACCGGTCCTGCCACTAAGGCCACTGAGAACGCCACCCCGATGCTCAATCCGATCACCGCCATAACCTTGGTGCGATGTTCTTCACGGGTCAGGTCAGCCGCCAAGGCCATGACCGCCGCGGCAATTGCCCCCGAACCCTGAAGCGCCCGGCCGAGGATCACCCCGGTAAGGGTATCCGCCAGGGCGGCAACCGCGCTGCCCGCCGCAAAAACCATCAAACCGCCAACGATTACCGGTTTACGACCGATGCGATCGGACAACATGCCTAGGGGAATCTGAAACAAGGCCTGGGTCAGACCATAGGCGCCGATGGCAAGCCCGATCAGCAAGGGTGTGACCTTTTCAAAGTCTTCAGCATACAAGGCAAATACCGGAAGGATCATAAATAAACCCAGCATGCGCACAGCATATACCGCGCCTAGCGAGAGGGTCGAACGGCGTTCCAGTACCGTCATTTTATCAGAATAATCAGAACTCATAAGATCTGCACTTTGATTCCTAACCGAAAAACAGCGTATATTAACAAGTTTGTCCACCTGACGTGAAATCAATGCAATTGCACACGATCCGCATCCGTGGGGCCAGAACCCATAATCTGAAAAACATCGATCTCGATCTACCTCGAGACAGCCTAGTCGTGATTACCGGACTCTCGGGCTCTGGCAAGTCATCCCTGGCTTTCGACACGATTTTTGCAGAAGGTCAACGCCGTTACGTGGAATCCCTGTCCGCCTACGCACGCCAGTTCCTGGCCAGGATGGAAAAACCGGATGTAGACTATATCGAAGGTCTATCGCCGGCGATCTCCATAGAGCAGAAAGCCTCCTCCCATAATCCCCGCTCTACAGTAGGCACCATTACTGAAATCTACGACTATTTAAGGCTGTTATTTGCGCGTGTCGGTATCCCTCGCTGCCCGGAACACGGCCTTGAGCTAGAAGCTCAGACGGTCAGCCAGATGGTGGACCAGCTTATGGGCCTGCCCGAAGGCAGCCGCATGATGCTGCTTGCCCCCGTGGTCAAGCACCGTAAAGGCGAACACCTGCAACTACTGGAAGGCCTGCGAACCCAGGGTTTTATCCGCGCCCGAATCGATGGCGAGGTGTTGGAGCTCGATGCCGTGCCTTGCTTGGACCCTCACCGCAAACACAGCATTGACGTCGTCGTAGACCGCTTCAAGATACGCGAAGGGATTGAGCTTCGGTTGGCGGAATCCTTGGAAATCGCATTACGCCTTGCCGACGGCCTGGCCCATGTCAGCTCAATGGATGAGCCCCAAGACAATCTTATTATTTTTTCATCGAAGTTTTCCTGTAAAACCTGCGGATACAGCCTTGCCGAACTGGAACCACGCCTTTTTTCATTCAATAACCCGGTTGGCGCCTGCCCCGGCTGTGACGGGCTGGGTGAGAAACAATACTTCGATCCCAAGCGGATCGTACCCCAACCGGACTTGAGTCTGGCCGGCGGGGCGGTACGCGGCTGGGATCGGCGCAATGCCTATTATTTTCAGCTGATACAGTCCCTGGCCAAACACTATGAATTCGACATCGAGGCCCCCTTCGAGTCTCTGCAAGAAGGCATCCAACACGTTATTCTATACGGTAGCGGAACTCAGGCCATTAAGTTTCAACATATCAGTGACGATGCTCAGATCCGTATTCATAGCCACGTCTTCGAAGGCATCATACCCAATATACAGCGTCGCCACAGAGAAACCGAATCCGTTGCGGTACGCGAGGAATTGGCCAAATACCTGACCATCCAGCACTGTCCAGACTGCCAGGGCAGCCGACTCAATATCCAAGCAAGAAATGTCTATATTGCCGACCTCAACCTGCCCCAGATCAGCGCCCTGCCGATAGAACAGGCGGCACAGTACTTCCAACAGCTAGAACTTCCCGGCCACCGTGGCCAGATCGCGCAAAGAATAATCCAGGAGGTCGAGCAACGACTGAGTTTTCTGGTCAATGTCGGATTGGATTATCTAACCCTGGAACGCAACGCGGGAACGCTGTCCGGAGGAGAGACCCAGCGTATCCGCCTGGCGAGCCAGATCGGTGCCGGCCTGGTGGGTGTCATGTACATCCTGGATGAACCCTCCATCGGCTTGCATCAGAGAGACAATCAACGGCTTCTCAATACGCTCACCTATTTAAAAGAGCTGGGCAACAGCGTCATCATTGTAGAACATGACGAAGAGGCCATCCGTAGTGCAGATCACGTGGTAGACATGGGGCCTGGTGCGGGGTCCCATGGTGGCCAGGTCGTTGCCCAGGGCAGCCCCGAACAGATCGCCGCCAATCCCAGCTCACTCACCGGCCAGTATCTCGCCGGGATTCGTGAAATCGCAATTCCCCACCGCAGAACCACTGCGGATCAAGATAAGGTACTTATCGTCCGAGGCGCCCGCGGCAATAATCTCAAGGGGATAGATGTCAGCTTTCCGGCAGGCCTGTTCATCTGCGTTACCGGGGTCTCCGGTTCGGGTAAATCCACCCTGGTCAATGACACACTATATCCTTACATGGCTCGCGAACTCAATGCGGCCAACCTCAACCCCGCAGCTTGCGCGGCAGTACAAGGCCTGCAGCATTTCGATAAGGTCATCGATATAGACCAAAACCCGATTGGTCGCACGCCCCGGTCAAACCCCTCAACCTATACCGGCATGTTCACCCCCATACGTGAGCTGTTTGCCGGCACCTCGGAATCACGCTCCAGGGGCTACAATCCGGGACGCTTCAGCTTTAACGTCAAAGGCGGACGCTGCGAAGCCTGCCAAGGCGACGGGCTGATCAAGGTGGAAATGCACTTTCTTCCAGATGTCTATGTTCCCTGCGATATCTGCAAAGGTCAGCGCTACAAGCGAGAGACCTTGAGCATTCAATACAAGGGTAAGAATATCCATGAAATACTCGAAATGACCGTAGAGCATGCCCATACCTTCTTTAGCCCGATTCCGATACTGAAACGCAAACTACAGACGCTGATCGATGTCGGGCTGTCTTACATCACCCTCGGGCAAAGCGCCACCACACTTTCCGGAGGCGAGGCGCAACGCGTAAAGCTCTCCCGCGAACTCTCCAAAAGGGACACCGGCAGAACCCTCTATATACTCGATGAACCCACCACAGGTCTGCATTTTCATGATATCGAACAACTGTTGAAAGTACTGCACCGCTTGCGTGATCACGGCAACACCGTGATCGTAATCGAGCACAATCTGGATGTCATCAAAACCGCCGACTGGATCATAGACATGGGACCTGAAGGGGGGGATGGAGGCGGGCAGATCGTGGCCACAGGCACTCCAGAAGAAGTAGCGCGGGTTGAATCATCTTATACCGGCCGTTACCTCAATGCATTGCTCAACACTTCAAGACAAAGGCATCATATGGCCTGAACAACGTTCAGCAATATGCACAAGCTCAACAAACCACTTCAAGAGGGGTATTATTTAGGGGATTTATGTTCACCTACTCAATCGGCTTGTTCAACAGCCTGCGCTACCGCAATGGCCTCTACGGTAGCTCGAACGTCATGCACACGAATGATTGATGCGCCCCGTAGAACGGCAATGACCGCGGCAGACAAACTGGCGTAAAGGCGTCTGTCGACCGGAAGATTCAATAAGGCCCCAAACATGGATTTACGCGACAAACCCACCAGCAGGGGCAGACCCAATTCGGCTATCACCCCGATGTGACGAAGCAGGCTGAGGTTGTGAACCAGGCCCTTGCCAAAACCAAATCCAGGATCCAATACCAGGGACTCTCGAGCTATGCCTGCCTTGAGGCAGGCCTCGACTCGATCTGCGAGAAACTCCTTGACCTCGGACACGACATCCCGGTATTGAGGTTTATGCTGCATTCCCCTGGGTTCGCCCTGCATGTGCATTAGGCACACGGGTACCTTCAACTCATAGACGGCTTGCAATGCCCCTTCGGCGCTCAGGGCACGAACATCGTTAATCAACCCGGCCCCGGCCCGTACGGCGGCACGCATGACCTCGGGTTTGCTGGTATCGACGGATAGGGGAACGGAGAGTTCGGCAGTAAGGCCTTCGACGATGGGTAATACCCGATCGAGTTCTTCCTGTACCGACACGGGCAAGGCCCCTGGCCGGGTAGACTCTCCCCCGATATCGATGATAGCGGCGCCCTCCTCCACCATGAGATAGGCACGCTCCAGGGCGCTATCTATCGAAATGAAATCACCCCCGTCCGAAAAGGAATCGGGGGTGACATTGAGGATACCCATGACACGCGGGTGACTGAGACCTAACCGTCTACCTGCGCAATTCAGGAACCGAGCCACGGACCTGTAATGGTCAATCTACCGGAACTAGTGCTCTATCAATGTAATAATTGCGAGTTCAGTTAGCTTGTCAACGTTCACGGCAAGGCGCGCCTGGCAGATAATGGCCGTTCCCTTATCAAGAGGCGCAACGCAGTCCGTGGGCGTTGACAAGCTAACCCGAAGGGCGTCCCTGTGGTGTCCCGCCGCTGCGTTCCAGTGCTCGACAAGGTGATAAACATTGCCTTCGCACTGCGCCTTGCTGCGAAACACCACAGGGACGCTGAATCCGTAATTATTACATTGATAGAGCACTAATGCAGACTCGCTGGCCCCCCGATCTTGCTATCGTCATGCCCCCCCTGCTTAGCATCCGTCTCGGGACCAGCACCAGATTCAGGCCCCTCATCACTCCAGTCCGGAGGAGGGGTAGGTTGCTTTCCATCCATGATCTCATCGATCTGCTTGCTATCTAAGGTCTCATATTTCATCAAGGCCTTGGCCATGACATGCAGCTTCTCCATGTTTTCCTCGAGCAACTGCTTGGCGCGATGGTAGTTGTCATCGATGATCTTTCTAATCTCTTCATCGATGGCGTGGGCGGTTTCATCAGAAAGCGTCTTGTGCCGAGTCACGGAATGACCGAGGAACACCTCCCCGTCTTCCTCGCTATAGGACAAGGGCCCCAACTTGCTGGAAAGCCCCCACTTGGTCACCATATTACGTGAGAGCTCGGTGGCCCGCTCGATATCGTTGGAGGCCCCCGTGGTCACTGCATCACCCCCAAAGATCAGTTCCTCGGCGACACGCCCACCGAAAAGGCTGGAAATCTGACTCTCCAGGCGCTGCTTGGAATGGCTGTAGCGGTCCTCCTCGGGGAGAAACATGGTCACCCCCAGGGCCCGCCCCCGGGGGATGATACTGACTTTGTAGACGGGATCATGCTCTGGCACCAGACGGCCAACAATCGCATGGCCGGCCTCGTGATAGGCGGTGAGCTTCTTTTCTTCGTCGCTCATCACCATGGACTTGCGCTCCGCCCCCATGATGATCTTGTCCTTGGCGCGTTCGAATTCCACCATGTCCACGGTGCGCTTGTTGGCTCTGGCTGCAAAAAGTGCCGCCTCATTGATCAGATTGGCCAGATCGGCACCCGAGAATCCCGGAGTACCTCTGGCGATGATATCGGGTCTGACATCTTCGGCGACGGGGACCTTGCGCATGTGGACCTTGAGGATTTGCTCGCGCCCTCTCACATCAGGCAACGGAACGACAACCTGGCGATCGAAACGCCCCGGCCGCAGCAGCGCCGGATCGAGCACATCGGGTCGATTGGTTGCCGCGATGACGATAATACCCTCGTTGCCCTCAAAACCATCCATTTCCACGAGCAACTGATTCAGGGTCTGCTCACGTTCGTCATGACCACCTCCGAGTCCCGCCCCACGATGACGCCCCACGGCGTCGATTTCATCGATAAATATGATGCAGGGGGCATGCTTCTTGGCCTGCGCGAACATATCACGCACTCGCGAGGCGCCCACACCGACGAACATCTCCACGAAATCCGATCCGGAAATACTGAAGAAGGGCACCTTGGCCTCACCGGCAATCGCCTTGGCGAGCAGCGTCTTACCGGTGCCCGGGGAACCGACCATCAATACCCCTTGGGGGATCTTGCCGCCGAGTTTCTGAAACTTTCCTGGATCACGCAGAAATTCGACCAACTCGCTGACCTCTTCCTTGGCCTCTTCGACACCAGCCACATCGGCAAAGGTCACCTTAATCTGGTCTTCTCCCATCAGCCGGGCCTTGCTTTTACCAAACGACATGGCACCACGCCCCGCGCCTCCTCCTTGCATTTGACGCATGAAAAAGATCCAAACACCGATCAGCAGCAGCATCGGGAACCAGCTGATGAGAATATCAAGCAACAGCGAGCGCTTCTCCGGCGGATTGGCCTCCACCTTGACCTCACTGGCCAGCAGATCATTGATCATCTGCGGATCGTCGGGGGCATAGGTGGTAAACTCTTCACCCGCAATCGAGATCCCTTGCACCGTACGGCCATCGATTTCTACGCTTTTAACCCGGCCGCTTTTGACCTCGGCGATGAACTCCGAATACGAAAGTGCCGTTGGCGTTGGCCCACGAGGACTGAAATTATTGAATACGGACATCAACACAATCGCGATGACCGCCCATAGAATTAGATTTTTTACCATGTCGTTCAAAATATCACCTCAAATGGCTCCGGTGCATGACACCGCCTTCGCCGGTATTTAGAGACACACTAAAATGTCGCTCAATACTTTAATATTAGTTCGACCTTACTACAGTTTTTAGTATAAGACTAGAACTTACAAGTGACTGGCAACGCTGCCAATCTGGTTATTGCCGTTAGACCCGCCCGACTAGCAAAGGTGCTAACTCAATTAAATACGTTTCATCTTGCTCACCAGATCAGCAAGATTGAATCCTTGATTCGCCTAGTAGCCTGTCGGACTTAGGTGATCGTAGCGAGGGAAAGACGGTTTGAGACGGATTTTTCGATCCTTTGAGGCGAATAGCCGTAGCGTGTAACGAAAAGGATCGGGAAATCTAGCCAAATCCGGCTTTTCCGCAGTAGATCAGTCCTAAATCCGACAGGCTCCTAACATATAGTGTTCCCTGCTATGCTTTCTTGAGGCATTGGGCTTTATCAACCTTACCTTACGGTAGCTGTTTCGGGCCCGAGCAACGAATTGATCATGATCTTCTCCCTGGAACAATTTAACCAGAAGATATCCATCAGTCTTGAGGATATCCGCAGCCAGCTCCAAGGCCAGCTCGGCGAGGTACATGGCCCGGGGTTGGTCAATTGAGACCATACCCGATATATTGGGGGCCATGTCGGAAATAACAATGTCCGGCGAGTGATCCCCCAAGGTCTCAACAAGCCGTCTTAATACGGATTGCTCACCAAAATCCCCCTGCAGAAAATTCACCCCTGGCAACGGTTCCATGGAAAGAATGTCGGTGGCAACCACCCGGCCGTCGCCATGGATACGTCTGGCAGCATACTGGCTCCATCCCCCGGGGGCTGCTCCCAAATCGACGATGGTCATTCCCGGCTTGAATAAATGGTAGCGCCGATCGATTTCCTGCAGCTTGAACACCGCTCGCGAGCGAAACCCCAATTCCCGCGCCTGTCTGACGTAGGGATCGGTATGCTGACGCCGAAGCCAGCGTCGGTTACTCGCGGTTTTAGCCATGAGGTTATTTTCTCACCATGATCCCTCGCAGGATCTAGGCCCTAAAGAATGAATGAGCAAGGAGATTCAATCGCCGCTGCTCAGATATATCTGATGCCTGCGATCTCATAATCTTTATCGCCACGTGGCGCCTCTACGGTAGCGATATCCCCCTCCTGTTTGCCGATCAAAGCCCTAGCGATAGGAGAGCTGATGGATATCAAACCGGCCTTGATATCCGCCTCATCATCGCCGACGATCTGGTAGGTCAACTCATCACCGGTATGCTCGTCGATGAGATCGATGGTCGCACCGAACACTACCCGACCCTGATCATGGATGGTCGTCACATCGATGACTTGGGCATAAGCCAGCTTTAACTCAATGTCCCGAATGCGTGCTTCTATCAGACCCTGCTGCTCACGCGCCGCATGGTACTCGGCATTTTCCCGTAAATCCCCATGCGCGCGAGCCACTGCAATGGCTTCGATGACCTTAGGACGCTTCTCGGACTTTAGCGTTTTGAGTTCCGCCCTCAGTTGCTCTGCGCCTCTAGCCGTTATTGGCACCTTATTCATTTATACACTCCAAATGCAGATCTTGCAGTCGATAGATATTGTCTTGGGTATGATTCAGTGCCTGACACATCGCCCTCGCGCCGGCAATCGTTGTGGTATAACACACCTTGTGCTGTAGCGCAGCCCGACGGATGGTAAAAGAATCGGCTATTGCCTGCTTGTCTTCAGTGGTATTCACGATCAGATCGATCTGATCGTTCTTGATCATATCCACGATATGCGGCCGGCCCTCAGTCACCTTATTGATGGCGGTACATTCCAGACCGTTATCCCACAAGGCCCGTGCCGTGCCTTTGGTTGCGACGAGTTCAAAACCCTGTGCATTCAGGGCCTTGGCCACCTCGACCGCCGCGGACTTATCGATGTCACGCACACTAAACAGTACCCGGCCCTGATCGGGCAGAATGACACCGGCGGCAAGCTGAGACTTACCAAATGCCTCACCGAAACTTCGGCCCACGCCCATCACCTCGCCTGTTGACCTCATCTCCGGTCCCAAGATGGGATCTACGCCGAGAAACTTCATAAACGGAAAAACGGCTTCTTTGACACAAAAATACTTGGGAATGATCTCTTGGCTTATCCCCTGACTATCCAGGGACTTGCCAGCCATACAACGGGCAGCGATCTTTGCCAGCGGCAAGCCAATGGCCTTGGAAACGAAGGGCACGGTGCGTGAGGCCCGTGGATTGACCTCAATGACATAAATCTCACCGTCCTGGATAGCGAGTTGCGTATTCATCAGACCGATGACCTTCAGCTCGTGGGCCATCCGTCGCACCTGATCACGTATATCATTTTTGACTGGATCACTAAGCGAATAGGGCGGCAGGCTGCAGGCGGAATCTCCCGAATGCACGCCGGCCTGCTCAATGTGTTCCATGATGCCACCGATCCACACCTGCTCACCGTCACAGATCGCGTCCACATCGATCTCAACGGCATGGTCTAAAAATCGATCCAGGAGCACCGGCGCATCATTCGACACCTGCACCGCCTCGGTCATGTAACGTTGCAGATCCTCAACGGTATAAACTATCTCCATCGCCCGTCCGCCCAACACATAAGAGGGCCTTACCACGACCGGATAGCCAATCTTTTCGGCCAGTCCAATGGCCTGGTCAATCGTCTTTGCGGTGGCATTTGGTGGTTGGGTAAGATTCAGTTTGTGGATCATCTGCTGGAAGCGTTCCCGATCTTCCGCAAGATCTATCGAATCCGGCGAGGTCCCAATGATCGGTACCCCTGCGGCCTCCAGATCACGGGCCAGATTCAAAGGAGTCTGTCCACCGTACTGCACGATCACGCCGATGGGATTTTCAACCCGCACGACCTCCAACACATCCTCCAGGGTCAGGGACTCGAAATACAGCCTGTCGGAGGTATCGTAATCGGTGGAAACGGTCTCGGGATTGCAATTGACCATAATGGTTTCATAACCATCCTCGCGCATAGCCAGGGCCGCATGGACGCAGCAATAATCGAATTCTATTCCCTGTCCAATGCGGTTAGGCCCACCGCCCAAGACCATGATCTTCTGCCGTTGGGTCGGGAAGGCCTCGCATTCTTGTTCATAGCTCGAATAGAGATAGGCCGTACTGGTAGCGAACTCCGCCGCGCAGGTGTCCACTCGTTTGTAAACGGGATGCAGGTCCAGCGCATAGCGGCTACGCCGAACCGTGGCCTCATCCGTCCCGGTCAGGACGGCCAACCGACGATCGGAAAACCCGCGTCGCTTCAGTTCTCTGAACTCTTGGTAACTAAAATATTCTATCGATCGTCCCTGGAGCCCCTGCTCCAACCGTACCAGCTCTTGTATCTGGTCCAGAAACCAGGGGTCTATTCGAGTCAGTTCATGGATCTCGTCCAAGAACTCCCCCAGGCGAAAGGCATCGGCCACATACCAAAGCCGATGGGGGCCGGCGTTTCTCAATTCGTGCTTGAGCACCCTTTCTGCATCGTCACTGCCTGGATCCAGCCATGGGTCGAGACCATCAACCCCAATTTCCAGACCCCGCAGTGCCTTTTGCAGGGATTCTTGGAAGGTGCGGCCGATGGCCATCACCTCCCCTACGGATTTCATCTGAGTAGAGAGCCTCGGTTCAGCCTGGGCAAACTTTTCAAAATTAAATCGAGGAATCTTGGTCACGACATAGTCGACCGTGGGCTCGAACGAGGCTGGGGTCGCGCCACCGGTGATCTCGTTGCGCAACTCATCCAGAGTGTACCCCACGGCCAGCTTTGCCGCGATTTTGGCGATAGGAAAACCGGTGGCCTTGGAGGCCAGCGCCGAGGAACGCGAAACACGCGGATTCATCTCGATGACGACTAGGCGTCCATTGTCCGGATTCACTGCAAACTGCACATTGGATCCACCAGTGTCCACACCTATCTTGCGCAACACCGCAATCGATGCGTTGCGCATGATTTGATATTCTTTATCGGTCAGTGTCTGGGCAGGCGCTACGGTGATGGAATCCCCGGTATGCACCCCCATGGGATCCAGATTTTCGATGGAACAGACGATGATGCAATTGTCCTTTTTATCGCGCACCACCTCCATCTCAAATTCCTTCCAACCCAGCAAAGATTCTTCCAACAGTATCTCATCGGTCGGCGAGAGATCCAGGCCGTGGTTGACGATATCCTCAAATTCCTCCCGATTATACGCCACCCCGCCACCACTGCCACCTAAGGTAAAAGAGGGGCGTATAATGGTAGGAAAACCGATATCGGTCTGAACCCGCAGGGCCTCTTCCAGGCTATGGGCGATGGCCGAACGGGCGGAGTCCAGACCGATAGCATCCATGGCCTTGCGGAAACGCGCCCGATCCTCAGCCATATCGATAGCCTCGCGGCTAGCCCCGATCAGCTCCACATTGAGCGATTCGAGCACCCCTTCGCGCTCCAGATCCAATGCACAATTCAAGGCGGTCTGCCCCCCCATGGTGGGCAACAAGGCATCCGGTCGTTCGCGCTCCAGGACCTTGGCCAAGGTACGCCACTCGATGGGTTCGATATAGATCGAATCCGCCATGTCCGGATCGGTCATGATGGTGGCAGGATTGGAATTCACCAGCACCACACGATAGCCCTCATCACGTAGGGCCTTGCAGGCCTGCGCCCCTGAATAGTCGAACTCACAAGCCTGGCCGATGATGATGGGCCCAGCGCCTATGATGAGAACACTTTTGATATCGGTGCGTTTCGGCATAATTATTGTGTTGTTACGGCTAGCCTTGGACCGCTGGGCCTACACCCATTCAAGACAATCCGGGTATTTCAACGACGCCCTTCGATAAGTTCCATAAAATGGTTGAATAATGGGGCCACATCGTGTGGACCAGGGCTGGCCTCCGGGTGGCCCTGAAACCCGAACGCGGGCTTGCTTAAGTGGTGTATACCCTGCAGCGAGCCATCGAACAATGAACGATGGGTCGCCTTTAGATCCGTGGGCAAGGTTGCCTCATCCACCGCAAACCCATGGTTCTGACTGCTGATCATTACCCGCCCCGAGGCAAGATCCTCAACCGGATGGTTTGCACCATGGTGGCCGAACTTCATCTTCTCAGTACCTGCTCCGCAAGCCAGGGCGAGCAGTTGATAGCCGAGGCAGATCCCAAAGGTCGGAATGCCCGCATCAACAATCCTGCTGATGGCGGTGATGGCATACCCACAAGGCGCTGGGTCACCCGGACCATTCGACAGAAATACGCCATCCGGGGACAGGGCCAACACTTGCTGCGCCGAGGTCTGAGCGGGCACTACGGTCAACTGACAACCCTGCTCGGACAAGATCCGCAATATATTGCGCTTGATACCGAAGTCATAAGCCACCACCCGGAATCCATTACTTCCCGCAACGGGCCTAGATATCGGGGGGACCATGCCCTCCAGGCGCCAGATCCCTTCGTTCCAGGTATAGGGCTCGGTTACCGAGACCCGTTTGGCCAGATCCATCCCCTTTAATCCGGGAAACGCCCGCGCGGCGTCGATGGCCACCTGAGGGTCTGGATCTCCAGTCATGACTGAGCCATTCTGGGCCCCTTTTTCACGCAGTATTCGGGTGAGACGCCGGGTATCAATATCCGCCATAGCGACCACACCATGGCGTTGCAGATAGTCGGATAATCCTTCCTGGGAACGCCAGTTGCTGTGACGAGCGGGAAGATCTCGTACGATCAGGCCGTTGGCAAATATCGCCGACGACTCCTCGTCTTCGAGATTCGTACCCACGTTACCAATATGGGGGTAGGTCAGGGTCACAATCTGTTGGCAATAAGAGGGGTCGGTGAGGATTTCTTGATAACCCGTCATCGCCGTATTGAACACAACCTCACCAGTGGCAAGTCCAGGCTCGCCTATGGATCTGCCCCACAGCAGACTGCCGTCCTCTAGCGCCAATAATGCAGTGTATACCAAGTTTCCCCCAGCATCTGTTTAATCATATATGAGTCAAGCAGGCTGAATACGAAAATCAGCCGTTCAAATATACCGGCCCATGATAAACAAAGATACACCCATGCAGATGGGTTGTTACTCCGCGACAGGTTCCAATCTCATTGCCGATGGACCCTACTTCAACCCCAACACATCCTGCATATCAAACTGGCCTGGATCACGATTCATGATCCAGGCAGCAGCCCGTACCGCTCCGCGGGCAAAGGTCTTGCGACTGGAGGCCTTGTGAGTGATTTCCACGCGCTCCCCGGCGCCGGCAAACATGACCGTGTGTTCACCCACGATATCCCCGGCACGGATGGTCTCGAAGCCGATGGTCTTTGAGTCCCGTTCACCGGTATGGCCCTGTCGGCCATAAATCGCACATTCCTCAAGACTACGCCCAAGGGCCTTGGCCACCACCTCGCCCATGCGCAAGGCAGTCCCCGAGGGTGCATCGACCTTATGCCGGTGATGCGCCTCTATCACCTCGATATCCGCTTCCTCTCCCAACACTCGAGCAGTGAGATCCAATAACTTGAGACACAAATTCACCCCCACGCTCATATTGGGGGCGAATACCAGGGCAATGTCCTTGGCTGCCTCGCTGATTTCTTTGCGCTGTTGCCCGTCAAAACCCGTGGTGCCGATAATCATCCGAATCCCTCGCTCGCGACAGAACGCCAAGTGACTCAGGGTCGCCTGCGGGTGGGTAAAGTCGATCACTACATCGCAGCCCCTATCCACGGCCTCCAGTCCGCTGACTATCGGGACATTCAACCGCCCCACACCGGCAACCTCACCCGCATCGGTTCCCAACAGCGAACTTTGCCATTGCTCAGTACCCGCCACCAGCTTAATACCATAGCTGTTATTCAAACAGGCCTCCACCAGGGTACGGCCCATGCGCCCCCCGGCCCCTACGATCGCCACGTCGGTCATTTTGATGGTATTTTTTGATGTTTTATGAGATAAGGAAGTGATTTGTTTTTTACTGCGCCTAGAAGATGGACGATAAGGCAAACCAGTTGGGTAAGTTATTTAAGTAGCATTCCTTAGCCGGACCAGAATTTCAAATCCTCGAAAAATCCCTTCACCCCGTCCAACCAGCCTTCGGCCTTTGGGCTATGCCTTTTACCGCCTCGCTGCATTGTTGCATCCAGCTCTTCCAGCAGCACCTTTTGTTGCTTAGTGAGATTGACAGGGGTCTCTACATGGATCCTACACAGCATATCTCCCTGAGCCCCTCCCCTTACCGGTCGCACGCCTTTACTTCGAATGCGAAATATCTTACCGGTCTGGGCCCCGGGTGGAATCCTGATGTTCACCCGCCCGTCCAAGGTAGGTATCTCCAATTCTCCACCTAACGCCGCGGTGGTAAAACACAGCGGAACATCGCATATCAGATCGTTTCCGTCCCGCGAAAACAAGCGGTGGGCTTTGACATGGACCTGTACATAGAGGTCTCCTGGTGGTCCATCTTGGATTCCGACCTCCCCCTCTCCGGCCAGCCTGATGCGATCACCGGTATCTACCCCGGCAGGCACCTTTACCGACAGGGTCTTCTGCTCCTCAACCCGCCCATTACCATGACATGCGGTACAGGGTTGGGTGATAACTTTACCACGGCCATGGCAGCGTGGACAGGTCTGTTGAACGGAGAAGAATCCCTGCTGTATACGCACCTGGCCGACCCCACCACAGGTGCTGCAGGTCTCTGGGTAGGTACCGGGTTTGGCACCGGATCCTGCGCAGACAGTACAATTCACCCGCATAGGGATACGGATCTTGGCCTCAGTACCGAATACCGCCTCTTCCAGGGTAAGTTCCAGATTGTATTGCAGATCCGCCCCTCGGCGGGCATGCGCCGCACCCCTTGCGCCGCGGCCACCCCCAAAGATATCTCCAAAGATATCCTCAAAGATATCCCCGAATCCGCCACCTCCCCCAGCACCACCCGCACTAACGCCCGCATGACCAAACTGATCATAGGCGGCACGCTTTTGAGTATCCGACAGGATCTCATAGGCCTCTTTTGCTTCCTTGAAGACCTCCTCGGCCTGCGCATTATCCGGGTTACGATCTGGATGATGCTTCATCGCCAAGCGCCTATAGGCCTTTTTTAATTCGGCCTCACTGGCATTTTTCGCTACCCCAAGGATCTCGTAATAGTCGCGTTTCGCCATACCTACTTAGCCACTCGGATAAATGTGGATGTGGACCTAACTGCAAAACAAATAAAATCCGGGGTTGCACAAGCAAGCCCGGATTCGTGAGATCACTTTATCTTGCCCTCATTTCCTTTTTTCATCGACCTCTTCAAATTCAGCGTCGACGACATCATCGGCATCCGTGGCGGTGGTGCTCTGCGCCTTTCCCTGGGTCTGGGCATCACCGCCGCCCTCGCCCTGACCGCCAGCCACTCCTTGTTGGGCATACATGCGTTCGGCAAGCTTACCTGAGGCCTCAGCCAGGACTTGAGTCTTGCTTTCGATCTCGGCCTTGTCATCAGTCTTGACGGCCTCCTTCAAGGCCACGATGGCATCCTCGATCCGCTTGCGTTCATCGGCCTCAACCTTATCCCCCATCTCCTTGACCGATTTTTCGGTGGCATGGATCATATTGTCCGCTTGATTACGGGCCGTTACCAGTTCCTGGAAGCGTTTGTCCTCTTCGGCATGGGCCTCGGCATCCTTGACCATTTTGTCGACCTCACTATCTGACAGACCACTGGAGGCCTTAATGATGATGGACTGCTCTTTGCCGGTCGCCTTGTCTTTGGCCGATACGTTCAGTATGCCGTTGGCATCGATATCGAACGTGACCTCGACCTGGGGTATTCCGCGTGGAGCGGGTGGAATATCGGCCAAGTCAAACCGACCCAATGACTTGTTGGTGCTGGCCATCTCCCGTTCCCCCTGAAGCACGTGTACGGTAACCGCCGTCTGGTTATCATCGGCCGTGGAGAAGATCTGGTTGGCCTTGGTCGGGATCGTGGTATTCTTGTCAATAAGCTTGGTCATGACACCGCCCAGGGTCTCGATCCCTAGCGACAGTGGGGTCACATCCAGGAGCAACACGTCTCTCACGGCCCCACCAAGCACCCCTCCCTGAATCGCCGCACCCACCGCAACCGCCTCGTCGGGATTGACATCCTTACGCGGTTCGTTGCCGAAGAAATCCTTAACGGTCTCCTGAACCAGGGGCATACGCGTTTGCCCCCCTACCAGGATGATGTCATCGATATCCGAGGCCGACTGAGCGGCATCCTTGAGAGCGGTCCTGCACGGTCCGATAGTACGCTGAATGAGGTCTTCGACCAACGACTCCAGTTTGGCCCGAGTCACCTTGACATTAAGGTGTTTGGGCCCTGACCGGTCGGCCGTGATATACGGCAGATTGACATCGGTCTGGTGACTCGAAGACAACTCGATCTTCGCCTTTTCCGCAGCCTCTTTGAGTCGCTGCAGGGCCAGCGGGTCATTGTGCAGATCGATACCTTGGTCTTTTTTGAACTCGGCGGCAAGATAATCGATCAAGCGCAAATCAAAATCTTCTCCTCCCAGGAAAGTATCACCATTGGTAGATAACACCTCAAACTGATGCTCACCGTCGATTTCGGCAATCTCAATGATCGAGATGTCGAAGGTGCCACCACCAAGATCATATACCGCCAATTTCCGATCACCACGTTTTTTATCCATGCCATAGGCCAACGCCGCGGCAGTGGGCTCGTTGATGATGCGTTTGACATCCAAACCGGCGATCCTGCCGGCGTCCTTGGTCGCCTGGCGTTGCGAATCATTGAAATAGGCCGGTACGGTGATCACCGCCTCCTTGATTTCTTCACCGAGGTAGTCCTCGGCGGTCTTTCTCATTTTTTGCAGCACCCGTGCCGAGATTTCCGGAGGTGCTGTCTTTTTTCCACGCGCCATAATCCAGGCATCGCCATTGTCGGCCTTGACGATCTTGTAGGGCACATACTTGATATCTTTCTGAACCGCATCCTCCTCAAATCGGCGACCAATCAAACGCTTGATCGCGAATAAGGTATTATCCGGATTAGTCACCGCCTGACGTTTGGCCGACTGCCCAACCAGCACCTCGTCATCTTCGACAAACGCCACGATCGAAGGTGTGGTACGATCACCTTCGCTGTTTTCTATGACCTTGGCAGAACCACCTTCCATAACTGCGACACATGAATTGGTAGTGCCCAAGTCAATACCGATAATCTTTCCCATAACTATTCTCCAACCTGCCGGTTTTTATTGCTAAATTCAATCATCTTTACCCGCTGCAGATGGGTTTTCAATGCGCACCGCATGAGGAAATGAAATCCATACCTTGCCGCTCAATATGGCGATTCACATCTCAACATCGCCATAACCCTGAAAAAATACACTGACAACGAGTAACTTATCTATTGGGTAAATAAGGGCAAGTGTTTCATTTTCAAGCCCCCAACAGGCAAAGCGACAATAAGTCTGCGATATCGTACCGGGCTAATCCATCAGGGACGTTTTGACACAATGACCATCGCCGGGCGGACCAAGCGGCCGTTGAGTGTATAGCCCTTCTGCATCACGGTAATCACGGTATTGGTGGCGAGATCGGCATTCTCCTGAAGAGTCATCGCCTGATGAAGTTCCGGATCAAAGGGTTTACCTTCTGGATTGATCTCCTCGATGTTGAACTTTTCCATCAGCTGGACCAGCATTTTTAATGTCAGCTCCATGCCCTCATGGAGTTTTTCCGCGGTGCTCTGATCAGGCGTATGCCCTATACCAAGCTCCAGACTGTCCTTCACCGGCAGCAATTCAGTAACAAATCGCTCAATCGCATATTTATGTGCATTCTCTAGTTCGCGCTGGCTACGTTTGCGCTGATTTTCCAGCTCCGCTTGTACGCGTAACAGTTTTTCCCAGTTCGCCTCTGCCTTCGACTGTGCTTCCTCCAGTTCTTGCTGAAGTTCCTCGATATTGAATTCCAATGCCGTAACTTCAGCGGAGTCTAAACCGTGCTCTGTTGCCTTGTCTCCTACTGCCGTTTTACTCACCTCGGCCTCCTCTATCAAGTTCTCGGATTGCCCCTTGTTTGCCATAAGCGACTTTGCCCTTTTCATTGATTTATAATTTACAGTACGCAAATGCATTTAATGGCTAACCAGATTGACAAATCTCACACCCAGGAAAATGCATCCACGACGGACGATACGTACATTGAAGCGATATGGGGTTTAAGTGCGGGGATTCAAGGCTGCACTGAGCAGCTTGGCGGTAACATCTACGA
>JBDLIZ010000011.1:0-24658 GCA_039714615.1 Pseudomonadota bacterium
TCACCGTCACCGTCATCTCGCCAAACGGTTTTTGATCCCCACGCCACACGACCCGCTGATCTTGGTCGGTGATCACCTGTGGAGTGTCCAGGTGATCGGTATGCAGATAGTAGATCTCGGGGGGTGAGCTCACCGGCGCTTGGACCTGGCCCGTCATCGCCCGGTAGCGCGCCCGGTAGGGCTGGCCTTGCTGGAGGCTCAGCGGTTGACGGGGTCTCGGTTGACGGGGTCTGGTCTAGATTCTAGACCAGACCCCGATCGGCTCGAGACCCCGATCGGCTCGACCTATGCGTTGTTGCGTTATTCAACGCCTCCAGAACTATACCTTTACGCACATCTAATCCCATTCTCAATCAGAAGGTCGAATAGCCAATGAAAGCGATTCTAGTACACTTAACCTCCGCCCAATTATTATCAAGCTCTGACTTGAAACAAATGACCAATATCGCACCGTATTTCCAGCAGGAAGCACAGAGAGTTCATAAATACTGAACAAATCGCCATTTCTCTTCACTGGAACCAAGTTTTGAATGCCCGGTATTGAACTACCATCACCATAGAATACTGAGGCAAAGATATATTGCTCACCTTCTTTTTTACGTAAATTATAAATAGTACGGCCATTACGATCTTCAACAGAGTCAATTACCCACTTTTCAGGAACAGAAAAGCATTGGTTATTTATATCTATCGTATCTCCGTTTGTTGCTCTGAAATAATAGTAAATAGCACCATCCATTACACCCGGAATGAGTGTAAGAAATCCAAGCAAACCAAAGATAACAAATAAATATGAAAATTTTCTTATCATTGTGACACCATCGCATTGACTACTGCACCAACTGCAACATCAACCACGCTGGTTGGAACAGAGCCTGTAGCACTAGTACCAGGAATAGATGTTCCTAAGTTTTGGGTTGCACTAGCAGCATTATTGATAGCTTGCTGCGCTGCATTTTGAGCAGCATCAGCGTGCTGTTGGGCTGTAATAGCGCCGCAAGACGGATTCAGGAGGCAATCAATTGCTTGCTGTTGCTCTGATCTATATCTCTCAGCATTTATAAATCCTTCTTGAACATCGTCCAAACCATCGGAACACTGTTTAACTGATGCAACCGCGCCTATAGCAGCTACAGCACACACTGCTGTTCCCCAAGGCCAAGCAAAGCAAATTGGTTGCCTTCCATCTGGATCGAAATATCGCAATGGGTTTTGGTTAGCATAAGCATAGGTATTTAATCCACCCACTAGCCCAATAGGATCACTCTCAATATACCTCCCCGTATTGGGGGCATAATCTCGAAAGTAATTATAATGCAGCCCGGTCTCTTGATCGTAATACTGCCCTGGAAACCGCAACGGATTCTCGATCGTATCGACCGTCACCGTCACCTCGCCAAACGGTTTTTGATCCCCCCGCCAGACGATCTGTTGATCCTCATCGGTGATCACTTGCGGGGTGTCCAGGTGATCGGTATGCAGATAGTAAAGTCCGGGGGTTGCACTGACCGGCGTTTGGAGCTGCCCCGTCATCGCCCGGTAGTGTGCCCGGTAGGGCTGGCCTTGCTGTAATCTCAGGGTGGCGGTGGTCTTATGCCTTTTCAGCCGCAGGCGGCCCTCCAGGCGGCTGTGGCCGTCGTCGTAGCGGTAGTCGATGCGGCTGTGGTTCGGCCCCAAGGCGGTGAGGCGCCAGTTTTCCTCTGGGATGTCGAACACGGCCGGCTCGCCCTCAGCGAAGGTGAGCGTGAGCCGCCGCTCATCCAGGGCGAATGCGGTAGTGACCGGCTCGCCGGTCTTGCGATCGCTCCCGGTGAACCGGGTTTGCCCGGCGTCGTCCGCGTAGCGCACCCGTACGCTGCGCTCCAACGGCTGCACGAGGCGCAGCTCGGCCTGGGCCGTATCGTTGCTTGGCTCGTCATCGCCTTGATGATGAAACACCAGCCGACCGCTGAGTTTGATGGGTTCCTCCCCGGTGAAGCGAATGATCCGGCGCTTTTTCTGTTCCTCGACCGTCCAGGCCTGGTCGCTGAATTGATGACTGAACTCGCGGCCTGCGCTGTCTCTCAGGCTCAAGGTCCGCGCGTCCAGGTCCGCGGTCAGGGTGGCGGTGGTGCGCCCGTCCTTGGCCGGGCCCTGGAAGGTATAGCGATACCCGGTGCCCGGATGCTCCCCGACCACCAGCGCCAGGCGCCGGTCCCCAAGATAGAGGTACTCCCGCAGGGTGGTGCCCTGGGCGTCGGTCTCGGCCAGCAGCCGGCCGTCGGGGTCGTAATGAAACACCGTGGTCTGCGCACCCACGGTCTTGATCAGCCGCTGGCCCTGGCCGTTGTAGGTGTAGCGGGCGGTGTCGCTGCCTGGGCTGGCCTGCGCCAGGCGGTTGGAGTCGTCATAGCGGTAGCGCACACCGTCGGCCTGCAGGAGATTGCCCGCGGCATCATAACTGAAGCTGTTGGGATGAGGGCCGGAGATCGATTGTAGGCGGTTGCTGGTGGCCTCATAGTGGTAGCTATCGGTGTCGGTCCCCGTGCTGTAATGGGTGCGATTGCCCAGCGCATCGTAGCCGTAGTCCAGGCTGCCGTAGGACCCTTGGGCTGAGATCAACCGGTCGAGTACGTCATAGGCCAGGTCCTGGCTGCGCGCGGTGTCCAGCCGATCGCTGAGGGTCTGGATATTGCCGACCACATCATAGCCGTAGCCCAGTGATTGCACCGCCCCGGTGGTGCGCTGGGTGAGGCGGTAGTCCAGATCATGGTGGTCGGTGCGGATCAGGCCGTTGCCGTAGACCAGGTCGGTGGGGGCGCCAAACGGCAGGTAGGTGATGTTCTCGGCCACCGCCTGGGTCAGCCCCTCGAAGGTGGTGGTCACGGTGGTGATCTGCCCGGCGGCATCGCGGATGTAGTCCACGGTGTGCCCCGAGGGGTAGGTGATCTGGCGTAGATTATTCGCCAGGTCATAGGCGTAGCGGGTAGTGTACTGCACCCCGAGCAACGTCTTGATCTGGCTGATCAGGTTGCCGTGGGCGTCATAGCCATACGTAGTACTGCCCGCGGCGTCGCTCATGCCCGTGAGCCGGCCGATCCCGTGGGGACCCTGGTCATAGGTCAAGTTCACATTCAAGGCGCTGTCGGGGTACCCGATGGCGCTCAGGCGGTTGAGCGCATCGTAATGGTAGCCGGTGGTGATGCCCCGGGCATCGGTGCGGGTGAGACGGTTGCCAGCCGCATCGTGGGTGTAAGTCGTGGTGCCGGTATCGGGGCTGGTCTGTTCGATGCGATTGTTCAAGCCGTCGTAACGGTACTGGGTCACCCGGGCGCGGGGGTCGGTGACCGTGGTCAGGTTATCGCGGGCATCGTAGGTGTAGCCAGTGTGGCCGTTGTCGGCATCGAGCGTGCTGATCAGCCGGTTCAGGGCATCGAAGCCATGGCCGGTAACGCGCCTCAACGGGTCGGTCACCGAAGTGCAGTTGCCGTTGGCGTCATAACCGTAGCCGGTGCGCTGATTCCCCGCCCCGAGCGAGGCGATCAACCGGCCCAGTGGATCGAAGACCTGCGACTGGGTGCGCCGTAGGACGCCACCGGTGTCGTAGATGGCCTCGCCGGTGCGGTTGCCTAGGGCGTCCAGGGTATATTCGATGCGGTTGCCCAGGGGGTCGGTGATCTCAATCAGCCGATGCGCGGCATCGTAGCGGTAATCCAGGGTGGCGCCGTCGGGGGAGGTGAGGCGGATGAGGTTACCGACCTTGTCGTAGTCGAAGGTGGTTCGTGCCGCTGACGTCCCACTGCCCACGGTGCGCGAGGCGAGCCAGCCGCGCGGATGATAGCCCAGGGTGGTGGTCACCGCATTGGCATCGATCAGCGTCAGCGGTCGGCCCTGGGCATCGTGGGCGGTGATCTGGGTGATGTGCCCCAGGGCATTGGTGATCCGGACCCGGTTGTTCTGGGCGTCGTAGTCGTAGTCGGTGAGGTCGTTGACCTGGGTGCGCGGTCCGTTCACGGTGTCGAGCAATCCCGCGGCGGTGTAGGTATAGGTCCAGCGACGGGTGGCGCCGGTGGCGGTATCGCGCTCGGTGCGGCTGAGCAACTGGCCGCTGTCATCATAGCTATACTCGGTGCGTTTACCGGGTTCGTCGATCAGCGTGGGCCGGCGAAAATCCGGGTGCCATTCAGTGGTGAGGGTGCGGGCCTGGGGGGTTCCGGCGGCTTCGGTGCGGCTTATCTCCAGACCCCGGCTATTGTGGACATAGGTCGTCAGATTGCCGTTCCAGTCGGTCTTGGAGGCGAGGAAGCCGTTGGCGTCGTAGGTAGAGGCCTGCGCCGAACCTGCGCATTGGGTGCACCGATCGCCCGAGATACTTGCCGACTTGATGACCCCGTGATGGGTGGAGAAGGCGTAGGTCCGGGTGGCCCCCAGCGCATCGGTGACGGTAGTGGTGCCGTCGGGGTTATACACCAGATCGACCCGCTGGGCCCCACCGGCGTGTTCGCTTAGGATCGCCCGGCCTTGGTCGTCATAGGCCCAGGTGGCAAAACGGTCGCTGTTCTCGTCGGTGATGCCGGTCAGGGCGTGGCGGTAGGATTCATCCTCGTAATGGTAGGTTCGGGTACTGCCATCCGGATAGGTGATCGAGCTCAGATTGTCGAAGTCGCCGTAACCGTAGCGGTACACCCCGCCCTGGGGGTCGGTCAGGATGCTGATTCGAGCATGGCGGTCATAGCTGAAGCTCAAGGTCGCGCCGTAGGCGTCGGTGACCGATGCGAGCATCGGTCGGCCCCGATAATCGGGGGCGCCATAAGTCATTGTTTGCATTAGACCTTTGGCGTTAGTAATCGATTCCAGGCGCCCGGCGCTGTTGTACGTCTCCACCGTGCTGTCCGAACGGGTGTAGCGAAACCCCCCTTCAACGATTTCCAGGCGATCGGTGACATCGGCATCCGAAGACAACCCCCCAGCCTGCCCGATGAATAAATACACCTTGCCATCGGGGCGTTGGACCTGATAGCGATCGTTGGAATCGATGATGATGCGCTGAGAATAGCGATGCCGCCAGTTTGAGCCCAGGTGGCCGATGGCCGCTGATTGGCTGTTGTAATACCTGGAAAAGGTCACGCCAGCCGACCGTATCGGCTTTAGATCCGTTTCGTGCTGGTATTTATTGCCCGTGGCCGAGTTGATCGGGTTGCCGACACCACAGTTTTGGGGCTTGCCCCGGTTTTTTGCCTCGACGGGGTCGTAGGGTAATTGATCCAGGCAGCGTTGTTGGGCATCGGACCAGTGTGAGGTTGCATCGCAACGATCGCCACCGTATATCCAGTCGAGGTGACTACCTGTTTGAGTGCTATCGTTATAACCAAAGGTGACCCGACAAGCCTCTGGATAACTTGAATTGCTCTGATAAGGGTAGGCCAAATAGGACTGCAACGCGTATCCCCCACCGGACCATCGGGCATTGGCAAAACGTTCGCAGGCCAGCTCGGGTGAAGACCAATGGCCCCAGCTGCCGTTAAGGTAAATGGTGAAGACCCTGACGCGCTCGGCATACGCCGAGGCACCGAACAGACAAGAGGCGGTCAAGACAATGATTTTTCGCATATCCATTGCGTATCAATCCCTTTTCTAATGTCCCTGTAACCCGCAAATCCTTAGCAACAAGCCGCTTCGAGCAGATCAACGATGAGGGCTCAATAGCTACCATCATTATAGAGAACCGATGACATCGTTTATCCCCAAGACCTTTAACGGCTTTGGATTTGTGACCAATGGCGGCTGCGCTTGTCAAGGGCCGTGGGCAGATAGCAGTGTATCCACAGATTTCCGTGAAAAGGGCCTCAATTCTTGATTCCCACCCCCTTGTTCAACAGATACAGACTCCAAAGGTACAGTAGGAGGCAGAAGCCGCAGATGATGGCAAATGACATTCCGAGGCTGATGTCTGTGATCCCCAGCATGCCATATCTGAAGGTGTTGACGATGTATAAGATGGGATTCAATTTAGAGGCCTGTTGCCAAAAATCGGGCAACATTTCAATCGAGTAAAATATTCCTCCGAGATAGGTCAGCGGAGTGAGGACAAATGTGGGGACGATGGATACGTCATCGAAGCTCCTTGCGAACACGCCATTGATCAGGCCGCCGAGGGAAAACAGCAAAGCAGTAAGCAAAATCACCAATATCATTATCAAAATATCGAAGATATTAATTTCGATAAATAAGATTGAAACACCCATTACGGCCAATCCCACGATTCCTCCCCTGGCCATTCCCCCGGCTACGAAACCCAATATGATGATGTAATTAGGCATCGGTGAAACCAGCATTTCTTCTATATGTCGGTGAAACTTCGAGCTAAAAAAGGAAGAAACAACATTGGAATACGAATTGGTGATAACGGCCATCATGATCAGTCCGGGAGCGATGTATTCCATGTAGCTGAAGCCATCGATTTTGCCCAGACGCGAACCGATCAGGTTGCCAAAGATGATGAAATACAGGCCCACGGTCACCATCGGGGGAATGATCGTCTGAATCCAGATCCTAATGAACCTGAGAAACTCCTTGATGAGGATCGTCTTAAAGGCGATGAAGTGGTTCTGCATTGTTTTCCTGCTTGGCGTTCTTGGTCACCAGCCTTAGAAAGGTTTCTTCCAGGCGATTGGTCTTGTTCTTCATGGATGCGATCTGTAAGCCGTGTTGTGAAA
The DNA here is from genome assembly GCA_039714615.1 of Pseudomonadota bacterium. Classification (GTDB taxonomy): domain Bacteria; phylum Pseudomonadota; class Gammaproteobacteria; order JAAEPA01; family JAAEPA01; genus JAAEPA01. The sequence continues at coordinate 6,696 of JBDLIZ010000011.1, forward strand.
AAACAGCGAATAGGTCGTTCAGGTTATGTTCTTGCGGTAGAATTACCTCTACAGTCTTATCGTCGATCTGGCGTACTTCGTAGCCCGCCAGCTCAGGTAACGGCGCCACAGGATATTTCAGATAAAATATGAAGGTCTCCCGGTGCAGTTGATCGAGCAGATGACGCATACTGGTGTTTTCTATTAGACCTCCGTCGTCGATAATTGCGATATTGCGACAAAGGTTTTCCGCCTCCTCCAGGTAATGGGTGGTGAGGATGATGGTCGTTCCCTCGGCATTGATGGTCTGCAGAAATTCCCACATGGTGCGTCTTATTTCGATGTCGACCCCTGCTGTAGGTTCATCCAGAATCAATAATCTGGGTTGGTGGACCAGCGCTCGCGCGATCAACAGCCGGCGTTTCATCCCACCGGAGAGTTCTCTGGCCATGCCACGGCGCTTTTGCCACAGCCCCAAGCGATGCAGGATGTCTTCGGCAATATCAAAGGCGGGGCGGCGATCTATACCAAAATAACCGGCCTGATTAACGAGGATCTCGATAACGGGTTCGAAGACATTGAAATTGAATTCTTGAGGGACAACGCCGATATACTGCTTGGCCCGGGTGAAGTATTTGTCGATATCCAGACCGAATATAAAGACTTCGCCGCCGGACTTTCTTATCAGCGAGCTGATGATGCCGATGATCGTGGATTTGCCCGCGCCATTTGGTCCCAGCAGGGCAAAAAAATCACCTTTCTGAACCTCAAGATCGATGCCTTTAATGGCCTCGAAACCGTTCTTGTAAGTCTTTTTAAGGTTGCTAATCGTCAGTGCGGAGTTCATCGCTTGCTCGGGGGGAGAGAGGGGTGGATTGGATAGAGTTCGCGGGCAGAGGATTGTATCATACGCATCGGTTCCTAGATCATTCACAACTATGTCAATCGATACCAATTTATTAGTCCATGACGATCGCACGATGGCTCAGGCTATGCCGATTATCCCCTTAAGAGAAAATGAGCTGGATACCTGGAAAACGGAGCAGCCAGAGGAGCTAAAAAAATGGATTAAGGCTACCGATTTCCGTGCCAATGAGGGCAGTCTTTGTTTTGTTCCAAATAATCTGGGCGAATTAGGCCGTGTTTTATTGGGTATGGGGAAAGAAAACGATCCCTGGCTGTTTGGGGCGCTGTCCGGTAAGTTGCCCACCGGAACATACTGCATTGCAAGCCCGGAGTGGAACAGTTCAGTACGGGATCAAGCGGCTTTGGCCTGGGCGCTGGGGGCCTATCGATTCGAGCGCTACAGGAGATCGCGACGTTCTCGCCCGAGACTGATATTCGGCGCCGACATGGATTTTGAATCGGTACGGATGCAGGCGAGTGCAACCTATTTGGTGCGCGATCTTATCAATACCCCCGCGGCCGACATGATGCCCCAGGATCTGGTCAAGGCTACCAAGGACCTGGCGCAACGCCATAGTGCCAATGTGAGATTGATCGTGGCTGATGATCTTCTGGCGGAGAATTACCCTCTGGTCCATGCTGTTGGCCGTGCAAGTTGCCATGCACCACAACTTATTGATCTGACTTGGGGATCGCGAGAGGCTCCAAAACTGACCCTGGTCGGCAAAGGCGTGTGCTTTGATAGTGGTGGTCTGGATCTTAAGTCGGCGGTGGGAAAGCGATTGATGAAAAAGGATATGGGGGGGGCTGCACATGCTCTTGGCTTGGCAAGCATGATTATGGCTGCCGGATTGCCGGTACGCCTGCGGGTCTTGATACCGGCCGTGGAGAATGCCGTAAGTGGCAACGCCTTTCGTCCTGGGGATGTTATTTGCTCTCGCAAAGGCTTGACTGTCGAAATCGACAATACCGATGCCGAGGGGCGTTTGGTGCTTGGTGATGTCTTGACCGAGGCAGCCAGCGAGGCCCCTGAGTTGATTGTTGATTTTGCTACCTTGACGGGGGCGGCCCGCGTTGCCCTGGGAACGGAAATGCCAGGTTTTTTTACCAACCAGGCGCGAGTGTCCGAATCGTTGCTCGATGCAGCTGCCCGAACGGACGATCCTATATGGCCGCTGCCCCTGCACCGTCCTTACCGGCAGATGCTCGATAGCCGTATTGCCGATATCTCAAATAGTTCGAGTGGCTCGTTTGGAGGAGCGATTACCGCGGCCTTATTTCTGAAAGAATTTCTGCCCGACGACGTTGAATGGGTGCACTTTGACCTTATGGCGTGGAATGTACGCAAACGGCCTGCCCGACCCATTGGGGGGGAGGCCATGGGGATGCGGGCCATGTTTGCCTATCTTCAAGAGAGGTTTACCGGTCAGATCTGATTCTAGTGCTCTATCAATGTAATAATTACGGATTCAGCGTTCCTGTGGTGTTTCGCAGCAAGGCGCAGGGCGAAGGCAATGTCTATCACCTTGTCGAGCACTGGAACGCCGCGGCGGGACACCACAGGAACGCTAAACTCGCACACTTACATTGATAGAGCACTAGTGCCACAATGCATTTCAAGTGGCTCGGCTATGGCGCTTGATCATACCTTCTGCATTGCCCCTATGATGAGTCGCAGCGATCGGCATTTTCGGTATTTTCTGCGTCTAATCTCGAAGCATGTACTGCTGTATACTGAGATGATTACGACTTCAGCCCTAATCCATGGGGATTGGCGGAAGTTGCTGGATTATGACGTCAGTGAGCACCCCATTGCCTTGCAGCTTGGGGGCAATGATCCGCAGGAGCTGGCCTATTGTGCCGTCCTGGCCGAACAGATGGGGTACGATGAGGTCAATATCAACGTGGGTTGTCCCAGCAACCGGGTGAGTTCGGGTAGCTTTGGAGCCTGTCTGATGGCGCAACCTCAATTGGTGGCCCAATGTGTGAACACCATGCGACGCCAGGTTGATTTACCGATTACCGTAAAGACTCGGATTGGTATAGACGAGCAGGATAGCTACGAATGGTTGACCCGGTTTGTGTCCACCGTGGCCAACGGGGGTTGCCGGACATTCATTATCCATGCGCGTAAGGCATGGCTGCAAGGGTTGAGTCCCAAGCAGAACCGTGAGCTGCCACCCCTGCGTTATGATGTTGTATATCGACTCAAGCAAGATTTTCCAGAACTGGAAATCGTGCTCAACGGTGGGTTAAGCTCAGTGCCAGAGGCCAAGATACAGTTGGAGTATGTGGATGGGGTAATGCTTGGACGGGAAGTCTACAGTAATCCTTATCTTCTGGCTGCGGTTGACGAATTGTTTTTCGCCGAGGATGCAGTACCGCCTTCACGCCATGAAGTAATCAAACGCTATATTCCATATATCGACGCTCAATTGGCTAAAGGTGTGCCATTGAGTCGTATCACGCCCCATATCATGGGGTTATTTCAAGGTCTGCCCGGGGCCAGGGGATGGCGTCGTGAGTTGAGTAGTAATGCACGCGCCTGCGGCGGGTTGGGCAAAGAAACCGTCGAACGGGCGCTGCTTCAAATCAATAGCCAAGGGTAAACGACCATGCCTTCTGACAAGTTGCTCGACGTCTTGAATAATGCACCGGAACTTGCCCGGTTATGTACTCAAAACGGATGGATAGATAACGATACCTTGCGCTACGATGTCATTGAACGGCGACACCGGTCAGTTCTGCTGGCAGTACAGTTTGAAGAGATAATCATGGAGGGTGCCGGATGCGTGGCGGACCGCAAACCATGTTATGGCAGAGTGAGATTAAACTTGGCAGGCGATGGGACTTATAGTGATATCGAAGTCATCTGAGAGCTTGTGAAACTGCTTATGAGCGCTCAGATGCTCTGTGCATATTCACTATTATCTCCGGCCAAGGCATTGTGGATGTGTTGTAGTAAATCGTGATCATCAAAGGGTTTTTCCACGACATCGATAGCACCGGCCTTTAATGCTCGGATGGTCATGAGACGATCCCCCTGTCCAGTAATGATGATGATGGGTATCGTGATACCCCTTGTCGAGAGCAATTCTTGGAGTTCCAGCCCATTCATTCCCGGCATCCTCAGATCCAGCAACAGACACCCCGGTCGGTTTCCATCGTAATTATTTAGAAAGGCCTGGGCCGATGAATAGGTTTCGATATTGAGGTCTTCGGCCTCTAGCAAGAAACGCAATGCGACAAGGATGTTTTTGTCATCGTCAACGATAAACACGGTGGGGTCTTGGTTCAATGTTTGTACCTCCCCTCAAGCGGGATGTCGACCAATAAATCAAATCTCATTCGTATCCTCTGCTAGCAACCATGAATTATCTATATTTATAGGACAAAATGGTTGGTTTTAGTGATTATTATTTACCTCAACTGTGAATTTGTTCCAATGTCGATTCTCTTTCTTTGCGCTGGTTTCGTCATCCCACGAGCCTATCCGAAAGGGATGGTCTCTATCGCTGCGTTCGTGCGGCTTCAGGGCATCGTGCGGCAGATGAAGACTGACAAAAAATATCACTTAGTGCTCTAAATTGTTGCTGGCCCCAATGCAATGTCACCTTGAAATCCGCTTATAGGGAATGTGAAAAATACTATGTCATTGTATTATAATAATAAAAAATTTATGGCATCGCATGTGCATTAGTTAAAACGAGCCTTTCAGCATGGCGCTTTCTAACTCCTCCTTGAGTAAGCCATGTTGTTGTTCTCGACTCCTCCTGGTATTAGGGCGCCTCTCGGCGCCCATTTTTTTGCCTAAATTTTAATCAAATAAGTCATTCGAAAGGTCTGGTTTTGAGATCGTCTCTAAGGAGTTAAGCTTTCTTTCCTCAATGTTCTTCAACAGAAATCAATAGATAGAGCGCGTCGAACTCTTTCCATAGATGTGTTGAACCGTGAGAATTACCCTCCCGGACATGCTTTGGGCGTTATGCGGTGCCTAGAAAGGACATCTTTACACGCCAGTACTCCCGAAAACTCGCCCTTGGCAGGTATAATCACCCGCACTGGGTTCTTCTAGAGAAATTCGTATTACAGGATGTTGTTTATTTAGATGGCCTGAATTCGTATTGCTATTAAAAGGGGAAATTTTCATGTCTCTCGGTCCTGTAATGATCGATTTGGCCGGTACCTCGCTCCGCGTAGAGGAGCGGGAAATGTTGTCACATCCACAGGTGGGTGGAGTGATACTATTTACCCGCAACTTTAGCTCGGTTGCTCAACTCAAAGACCTGGTACGCAGTATTCACGAATTAGTGGAACCCCACCTGCTGATAGCTGTTGATCAAGAGGGGGGGCGAGTACAGCGATTCAGGGAAGGATTTACCCGTCTTCCTCCAGCCGGGAAACTGGGTGAGGTTTTTGACCGCAACCCTAAGCAGGCACGTATAATGGCCCAAGCCTGCGGTTGGTTGATGGCAAAGGAATTGCGTAGTGTAGGTGTCGATTTTAGTTTTGCCCCGGTATTGGATTTGGGTCATGGAATAAGCGGTGTGATCGGGGATCGGGCTTATCACCGTCGACCAGAGGCGGTGGCGGACCTGGCTCATTATGTAATGATCGGGATGCGGCGCGCCGGAATGGAGGCGGTAGCCAAGCATTTCCCCGGGCACGGTAGTGTCAGAGAGGATTCTCATGTGGCCGTGCCGGTAGATGAGCGAGCGCTCGATGATATCCTTTCCGAGGATGTCTTGCCCTTTGAACGCATGATCCATTATGGTGTAGCAGGCATTATGCCTGCGCATGTGATCTACTCTGAAGCCGATACCCAAGCGGCGGGCTTTTCATCCTTTTGGTTGCACAATATGTTGCGAAACCATTTGGGTTTTCAGGGTGCTATATTTAGTGACGATCTAAGTATGGAAGCGGCCCACGTGGTGGGGGATTTTCCCCAGCGTGCCAAGACTGCTCTAGATGCAGGCTGTGACATGGTTTTGGTCTGTAACCATCCGGAAGGGGTCGCACAAGTTCTTGACCTATTACCAGAGGATAAAAATATCGTCTCACAGGTGCGCTTAGTAAGATTTCATGGTCGTAAGGTTGTTGATTACGAAAGGCTTAGGCGCTCTGATTCATGGCGTAGAGCTGTTAACAGTATCCGGCCCTTATTGGGTGATGTGCAGGGGTATGAATTGAACCTATGAAAGGAAATCAATCTATTGAACGCCTACCAGGTTGAATATTTACTGCCACAGGAGATAGCCGCGGCCTACAGAAACGCGGAGTGTTTGTATTCCGAGCGGGAGGTCGATTTGGCTCTGAGTCAAATGGCTGTGGAAATTCAGCGCGAACTGGCGGGTTCCAATCCCTTGATCCTGTGTGTTATGAATGGCGCCTTGTTAACGACGGCTCAGTTGGCCATCCGACTCTCTATCCCGTTGCAGCTCGATTATCTGCATGTGAGCCGTTATCAAGGGGCGACGCGGGGGGGCGAGGTGCAATGGCACAGTGAGCCGCGTACTCCATTAACCGCTAGAAAGATATTGATTGTAGACGATATTCTCGATGAAGGTTATACCCTTAAAGCCATTCAAGAGTATTGTCACTCCCAGGGCGCCGAGCAGGTGATGTCGGCGGTACTCGTGCAGAAACGGCATGCCAGGAAGCATCCTCAAATCGATGCGGATTTTGTTGGACTGATGGTAGATGATCACTATGTATTTGGTTATGGGATGGATTATAAAGATCATTTACGAAATCTACCTGGGATATATGCCCTCAGAGAATGATCGGTCCTTATGGATTCGACTGGTAGGGTCTCGTTGAAAGAACGTATTGCGATCATCGGAGGCACCGGGCTCAATGCCTTTGATGAACTAAAGAAGCGCCGTGAAGAACAGGTATCCACACCTTTTGGCTCCCCTTCGGCACCGTTGATCTGCGGTGAGCTAGGTGACCGACCGGTGATCTTTCTTCCCCGTCATGGAGCGGGACATACCATCGCACCGCATAGAGTCAATTATCGCGCCAATCTTTGGGCACTGAAACGCCGGGGGGCCCAATACATCATTGCCATCGCCGCGGTTGGCGGTATCCATAAGGAGATGATTCCCGAGAGATTATCCATTCCCGATCAGATTATTGATTACACCCGCTCAAGAAAGAATACCTACTTCGATGAGGGTATAAGCGAGGTCACTCATATCGATTTTACCCATCCTTATTGTGAAAGCTTGAGAATGAAACTCGTTCGGGCAGCTCGCACCAGCCATTTAAGCGCCTATGAAAAAGGTACCTACGGGGCGACCGAGGGTCCCCGGTTGGAGACAGCCGCGGAAATCGATCGCTTGGAGCGCGATGGCTGCGACATGGTGGGGATGACGGGGATGCCCGAGGCCGCTTTGGCTAGGGAGCTCGGACTTTGTTACGCTGCATGTGCGGTCTGTGCTAATGCCGCTGCTGGAAGGGGGAAGGGAGTGCTGACGATGAATGAGATCCAGGACACCATTGCTCGGGCGATGGTGAAGGTGCGAATATTAATTAAAGAGGTGCTGCCGCTAATTTAAACCCGTCTATCGTTATTCTAAATAACCCGCTCCATAACCCCCAAGACCCCCAAGATAGACGCTAAGGAGAATAAAATTCTTCGCTCCTATATTATGCCGCTATAGAATATACTTAACTCCTCGAATCAGAGGAGTAGCAGATGCAAATCGAGGAATGGCAGCGAGCCTGTCATAGGCTCGAGCAGGTACGAGACCGATATGCCGAGTTGTATGATTTTGCCCCGGTGGCCTATTTTATCTTGGTCAAAGATGGGTCGATCGGGGAGGCTAATATCATGGCAGCCCGCCAGCTTGGTGTGAAAAAGGGTTCCTTAAAAAAAAGATCTTTATCGGATTTCATTGCGGCACATGATCAGGAGACCTTCTGGCGATTTTGTCGACAGGTATGTGGCAGTCGGGTTCAGCAGGGTTGTGAACTCGACATGATCAGGGAGGATGGAAGCTCGTTTCGAGCCCAGCTCGAAGGTGTGGGTATTCGGGAGGGTAACGATTGGATCGATGCACAGCGGGTTGTTATCACTGACATCAGTGAGCGTAAGCGCCTTGAAGAATCCCGAGACAAATTTTTCTCGATTGCCAGCCATGAAATCCGAACGCCGTTGACCAATATTACACTATCACTTGAATTGCTTGCCCGCGGGGAGGCCGGGACCATTCCCCCGCAAGCCAAGGATATGATCGATGTTGCACAACATGGTGCCAGACGATTGACGCGCCTGGTCAATGAGATCCTTGTAATCCAGCGTCTCAATGCTGGAAAAATCGTGATATATAAAAAACCCTTGGAACTCTTGCCCCTAGTGAAGGAGGCCATAGAGGCCAATACTGCCTATGCAAGCCAGTTCAACGTTCGCTATATATTGAAGCCTGCGGATTCCGATATCAGGGTCAAGGCAGACGGTGACCGTTTAATACAGGTCCTCAACAACCTGCTTTCAAATGCGAGTAAATATTCGCCGGCAAATGACGATGTGGAGATCTCGGTCTCGCGCTGTGATACAGGGGTGCGGGTCAGTATAAGTGATCATGGGCCCGGTATCCCCAAACATTTCCGCAACCATGTGTTTGACGCATTTACCCATGCCAGGCCCTCCTTGGAGGATGATAGACATAAGGAAAGTGCCGGTTTGGGATTAGTCATCGCCAAGGCGATCATAGAAAAGCTCGGCGGTAGGATTGGTTTTACCAGCACGCCACATGTTATTACGACCTTCTATTTCGAGCTGCCGGAGTGGCAGGTTCGATGAACAATGAGTTACTGGCAAAGAAGTTTCCATTCTGTTTCCAGATACATCAGATCATTGGTTTTTTCAGGTACCCTAATTCACCTTAGCTCATTGGGCAATGATATAAATCATGAAGATACTGATTGTCGAAGATGAACCGGATACATTACGGTTGCTAAAGGTTTATTTCAGGGCAAAGAATTACCAAGTGTTTGATGCCCGAGATGGTGTTGAGGCGTTGGAACAATTTTCTAAAACCTCACCACAGCTGGTGTTATTGGACATTATGATGCCAGGGCTCAGCGGTTGGCGTGTATTGGAGGCTATCCGGGCTCAGAGTAAGGTGCCGGTGCTTTTACTCACGGCATTGGATAGCCCAGATGATGCGGTGAAAGGGCTGGAAATGGGGGCTGATGACTATCTGCGTAAACCTTTTCAGCTCGATGAACTCGAGGCCCGTATGAATGCCATTATTCGTCGAGCCCAGTTTATAGAAGAAGATCATATAGTACAGGTAGGCCCATGTCGTATAGATGATAGAACCAAACGCGTGACCATCCATGATGAAGAGGTGGCATTGTCCCCCAAGGAGTACGAATTATTAAAATTGCTGGCAAGTGACCCCGGCCGGGTATTCTCTAATGAGCAGATCATTGGCCGGTTGTGGCCGGATTCTAACCGCGCTGATCACAATGACGTCAAGCAGTATATTCATTTGCTACGTAATAAGATCGAACCCAATCCTTCACATCCGTGTTGGATACGGACCGTAAAGGGGTTTGGCTATAAGCTCGAGGTGTAGAGTTGAAATGCCATGGGCTATTTAGTTTTGACTACGATTTAAATCAAGTTGCCGGGCAGATAGATGTAAGCGACTAAATTTAATGACATTTATCTTGCAAAATTGTTACCATAAGATTAATTTATAGACTTTAACCTTTTTTTTATGGCATTTTGATTTTGTTTTAAACCCCATGCCATAGCATTTTCGTTCCTCGAGTACTAACCTCTGTAGTTAAGCCTGATCGTCCTTGTTGCCATCGATTGTTCAGTTTTATTTGGAGCGGACGCTTTGCATGGTGTAACGCAATCATCTAGTAAAAACGGCATTCCGTGGCCTCGAGAGTTCCTTTGTGGCGGCGTATTTAGGCAAGAGGTTGTGCTAGGTGAGTGTGATCAATTGCAGGATCTCGGTATTAATATTCAGGATATAGATATGTTGTGACAAAAGCCAAAGGAGCTGGCGGAAACAGATAGTTTCTGTACAGAGGTATTCTTATGTTGCATCAAAGAGTGACATCCTTTAACCAGGACGTGGTGGGTAGGGCGTATTACGAATGGCGAGAGGCAGCCAATGCATGGACGAGTTTTTACGGTTCGCTTAAACAAGATACAGGGCGGGCATCTCTAGGACAAAGGAAGAGGCTTCATGCACTGGAAAAGCAGCTTAAACAGGCCTCCGACAGGTATATTCAAATCAGGTTGATTAACAAACATAAGCGTGTCAGCTTGGCGTGAGCCACTATTTTCATCAAATTTTGTACATTTTCAGCTGGCTAACAATAGAAAAGCAATAGTTGCTGGTGCTATTGTAGTAAATATGCTAGATTGTTGGTGGTAAGGATACCAGTAACTAGTTGCGTAAAAGCAACAAGTGCATTTTTGCTAGATGAATTAATGACATGGAACGTTCCCAGCAGCGTCTTTCCATAGCTGAAAGGTCTAAGAATCATGGTTAACAATGGATTTCACGAAACCATACCTGAACACGACAAGTTTGTTGAATCAATACCGGGCGATAAGCGCAAGGATGAACAACAAGTCGGCATAGCGCTAAAACAATGGCAGAAGGCCGCACAGGAGTGGTCAGAGATATATCGACGCTTTAGAGAGGCGTCGGGTCCGATGCTGTTCGAACGCAAAAGGCAGCTACGTATCATGGAAAAACAGCTAAATGATGCTGCAGATGCCTATGAGCGAGCCCGACAGAACGACAACCGGTATTCATTGCTGGTCTAAACTCCAAAACACGTTTCTATTTCAACTCGAACCTCTTGGGCGTGGTTTCTGAGCGCCCATTTACTTCTTTTCCCTGGTCAAGCCCCACCTGTCATTGAACCCCGGTCAGTGGGGTGATTTGTACTAAAATGCCTAGCAGTGGATGATCGAGATAGTGCAGTTCCCGACTGCGCATTCGCCGGTGACCGTGTACTCTATAATCCACCAGTGAAATCGTAGGTTCAACCTCTTGGTCGCTCTCTTGCTCCTCGCTGAGCACGGTGGGGTGGCGAAAAATGATATCGGTGTAGACGTGTAGATACCGTTCTAGCGTGATCTTTACAGTGCCGTCAAATTGATTCAGTGGCCGCGTCGTGGGCGGTGCCATTTTAGTTGTTCCCCTGTTGGGGTTCGGCGTAATGGAGGTTAGTGGCATTCTTTCCGGGAATTGTATCCCTAGGTCCGTACCTCCAAAAACATGTATCGGGCTGGCGGTATTACGGTTGTAGCCGGGTTGACGCCAGACCAGGTGTTGCAGTACTTCAAAGTGAGGCGATCTTTCCAAGCGGTAGCCGATGCCGCTTAGGTCCATTTCAGCACTGGATAATGCGAGATAATGCGATTGCTCGGGATCGAGGGACAACTCTACAGTTTCTTCGATGTTAGGCCATAGTTCCTCAGAGGAGCCATACTCGGACAGGCCGTGCTGCGAATTTGAGGGAGTGAACAGGATTAATTCTATTTTATATTGTCCTGTTTCTTCGCTGCGGGCAGTGGTCAGCGCGATCAAAGATATGCAGACGAGCAGAATAATCCGGCGCATTTTTATACTCATGACGGATGGGTTTTCAGGGATGCAGGGTGGGTCGGATTGTCATTCTTCATGGGCATATAATCTATGCCGCCTGTTTCAAGGCCAGTTTATCAACCAAACCCAATACAGTATCTATACGTTGTTTTATATTTTCCATATCAAGTGTAAAACGCAGCCGATTTTCGCCATCGAGTTTATAGATCCGAGCTTGGGTTTGAATGAGTCGAATGAGTTTCCCGGTGTCTATCCTCGGCTGACTATCGAACACCAGCCGTCCGGAATGACTGCCTACTTCAACCTTGACGATGCCCAGTGGGGTGACCAGAAGTTTTAAGCGAGTGGTTTCGAACAGGTTGCGCGCATGGTCGGGTAGCAGGCCGAAGCGGTCAATCATCTCTATCTGCAATTCGCGCAATGCCTCTATATTTTCAGCATTGGCGATACGTTTGTACAGTATAAGTCGCATGTGTACGTCAGGAACATAGTCGTGCGGGATCAATGCCGGGACGCCGATGTCGACCTCGGTGCCTTGAGTCAATGGACTTTCAAGGTCTGGTATTTCACCCGCTCTCAGGGCCTTGACCGCCCGCTCCAGCAGCTCGTTGTATAAGGTAAAGCCAATTTCTTGAATCTGGCCGCTTTGTTCGTCCCCCAGCAGCTCTCCAGCACCACGTATCTCCAAATCGTGAGTCGCCAGGGTGAAACCCATGCCCAGATCTTCTAGGGATTCGATCGCCTCCAGACGTTTTACGGCATCTGCCGTCATGGCGCCTTTAGGTGGGGTGATGAGATAGGCGTAGGCGCGATGATGCGATCTCCCGACCCGCCCCCTGATCTGATGCAGTTGCGACAAACCCAATTTATCGGCGCGATTGATGATGATGGTATTCGCGGTGGGAATGTCAATGCCGCTTTCAATGATGGTGGTACAGACCAGGACATTGAATCTTTGATGATAAAAGTCGAGCATGACCTGTTCAAGCTCTCTTTCGCGCATCTGGCCATGGGCAAATTGCACCTCGGCCTCCGGCAGCAGTTTTCGTAGCTGCTGGGCGGTCTTTTCGATGGTCGCCACCTTATTGTGCAGGAAATAGACTTGACCGCCTCGTTTTATTTCCCGGTGAATGGCTTCACCTATCAGGCCATTATTCCATTGACTGATGAAGGTCTTGATAGCGTGGCGATGGGCGGGTGGCGTGGCGATGATAGAGAGATCACGCAGTCCATGGAGGGACATATTCAAGGTTCTTGGGATCGGTGTCGCGGTGAGAGTGAGAATATTCAGTTCGCTGCGCAGGTCCTTGAGACGTTCTTTGTGGCGTACCCCGAAACGGTGTTCCTCATCGATGACTGCCAGCCCCAGATCTTTGAATTTTATCGTGGGTTGTAACAGCTTATGGGTTCCGATCACGATATCGACGAGACCTTCTGCCAGGCCGCGCAAAATGATTGTTTGCTGTTTCTGGCTGCGGAATCGAGACAGCGATTCGATGCGCACGGGCCAATCAGCAAAGCGGTCACGGAAATTCTGGTAATGTTGCTCGGTGAGCAGGGTGGTAGGGACCAGTATCGCCACTTGCTTGCCATTTTGAACCGCCACGAAGGTGGCGCGCATGGCGACCTCGGTTTTGCCAAAACCGACATCACCGCAGATGACCCTGTCCATGGGTTGCTTGGTGGCCATATCATGGAGCACGTCATTTATGGCCCGTTGCTGATCCGCAGTTTCTTCAAATGGAAAGGCGGTGGCAAAGGCTGAATATTCGTCATCCTCGACACTGAAGGACAAGCCCGGTTTTGCCGCCCGACGGGCGTGGATATGCAGCAGCTCGGCGGCTACGTCGCGCACTCTAGCGGCTGCTTTTCGTTTGACTCTCTGCCATTGATCATTGCCTAGTTTATGCAGCGGGGCGTTTTCTGGGCTGGCGCCGGTATAGCGGCTGATCAATTGCAGCGAGGAAACGGGCACGTAGAGTTTATCGCCTCCGGAATACTCCAACGTCAGGAACTCCGCCTCAACCGAGCCGACTTCAAGTTTCGTCAACCCCAGATAGCGCCCGACGCCATGCTCTTCGTGGACTACGGGTGAATGCACCTGGAGATCGGTCAGGTTACGTATAACCGCTTCGGCATTCCGATGAGTATCCTTGGTCCGCCTGGATTGCCGAGCGCGTTCCCCGAACAACTGGTTTTCGGTGATGATGAAGATATTCGGGTTCTCGATCTGGAGTCCCTGCGAAAGTGGCGCTATTGTAATGGCAAGCTGAGCATCGGAATGAAGAAAATCCTGCCAATCTTTCACCACATTTGGATGGAGTCTAAAACCTTGCAGGGTGTCGAGGAGGTACTCCCGCCGCCCTGCTGACTCCGCGGTGAACAGTACTCGCGAGCAGTGGTGATCGAGAAAGTTGGTGAGTGCCTGGGCCGGGTTTGAGGCGCGAGGCTTGATAATCAACTTGGGTGCTGCGCAAGTGCCATAATTGATCTTGTTTGTGGTATTGGCCGATTCGATTTCAAAGCCCTGAACCAGAATCGATTGCAGCCCATTGATATGTTTTTTGATCTGCTCGGGCTTTAGGTAGAGACGCTCGGGTGATAGCAAGGGCCGTTCGATATCATGGCGTCTTTGCTGGTAGCGCTCATCGATGTCTTGATAAAATGCACCGGCAGCGGCCTCTAGTTCTTCGGTGTAGATACAGAGCGTGCTTGGCGGCAGATAATCGAATAAGGTCTGAGTATGATCGAAGAACAGGGGCAGGTAATACTCTATGCCGCCGGGGAACTGCCGGTTGCTGATTTGTCGATAGATCGCGCTGGCGTTTGGGTCCCCTTCAAAGGCAATTCGGTAATTGTGCCGGAATCGTTTGATCGCCTGGTCATCGATGGGAAATTCTCTGGCGGGCAGCAGACGAATGTGATCGACCTTGGCTATCGAAGTCTGTTTTTCTGGATCGAACACCCGGATCGATTCAATCTCGTCATCAAACAGGTCGATTCGGAAGGGCTGCCGACTACCCATAGGAAAGAGGTCAATCAGGGATCCTCTGACGGCGAATTCTCCATGGGCCATGACCTGGGATACGTCAGAGTAGCCGGAACTGACCAGTCGATTACGCATTTGCTCGCGGTCCAGGGTCTGGCCCTTATTCAGTATCAGGCTATGTTGTTCGAGATGGGTGGGTGGCGGCAGACGTTGCATCAGTGTAGTAATAGGCACGATCAGCACGCCACGGTTCTGTCCGCTCAGTTGATACAGTGTTTCCAGGCGTTGTGAGATGATGTCCTCGTGAGGTGAGAAGACATCGTAGGGAAGGGTTTCCCAATCCGGGAAGGTCACTATGGCGTGGTCTTCTGCGGCGGTGAAAAAAAGGAGTTCTTGCTCCAATTGGCTAGCCGTCAGGGCGTCAGGGGTAATCAACAGGACCAGTCCATTGTGGGCCTGCTGAGCGGTGGCTATGACCAGACCACGACTGCTGCCATAAAGATGACCCCAGGCAATATGGGGAGTATCGGGCGTGGGCAGGACAGGGTCCAGCACGCTGCAGTGCGGTATGTGGGTGGCGGTAGGCATAGGTGCTGCGATTCGCAAGTCGTTGACCGGCGCCTATTGTCCCATGACAGGTTTGGGTGATGCACTATGCCAGATGTGGTGGACCATGGGAATAAGGTGTTCGCGTTCTGTATTCCCGTTTCGGAGATCAAGTCATGGCGATGCCAATGAAATGGGCGCCGAACTTGCGCTTTCTTGCACTATTTCATTTGGGTGTCCTTTTTATTTTTGGTGCCGCACTACGGTGTGCAATACATAGTCGTCTTCGAAATAAACGGTATAGTTCGCATACTCCCAGCGGGCAATCGGAGGATTACCTACCGCGGAGTTTTGATTCAAAGGTTCCCCGTAGGTAGACCTCACCTGTTTCTTAGTCATGCCGCGCGTCGGAGCATCGCTCATCTGCACGACTGCAGGGTCTTGGTCCGGTAGGTTGAGAACTTCGGCGTATCCGGGTAAGCAAAGGAAATAAGCGCAACTTAGCCCGAGGGCCATCCAGTGGAAAAAGGGCATATTAAACTCCGAATGCTAAAAATGTATTTACCTGGGGGACCTTAGTCGACAGTTGTTCGTGTCTGCCCGATCCCGTCCAAAAGATAGCATTACTAGAGTTAAAACCTGCGCTGGGTGATCGGTAGCTTGAGTGTGAACCTTTTCCCGACAAAAACAATATTTTCTGACATACGATTTACGGTGAATATATTTTGTGCCTTTCTCATATTCGGAGCTACTTTCTGAGATACGCAGGGAAAAAGGCGTTTCTGATTCCCGTCCTGCTGCATTCTCAAGTGAAATCTATTTGTTCTCTATTCCCTTTAAGCGGCTTGCGACGGGTATAATGGCCGCCTTTTCTTAACTCTTACCCATACACATGTTCCGTCCATTAGAGTTCTACATCGGTCTTAGATATACCCGGGCCAAACGTCGCAATCATTTCATTTCATTTATTTCACTAATCTCAATCCTTGGGGTCGCCTTGGGCATCACCGTATTGATAACGGTGCTTTCGGTTATGAACGGCTTCGAAAAAGAGGTGAGAGAACGAATTCTGGGGATGGCCTCCCATGTCACCATTAGCGGGTCTGGGGGCCGGCTGGAACATTGGAATGATCTGGCGGCACAGGTGCGGGATAATCCGCAAGTCGTTGGCGCGGCCCCCTATGTTCAGGGGCAGGCCATGCTAGTCAACGGCAAACAGGTCAGTGGGGCATTGATTCGTGGCGTCTTACCCGCTGCGGAACCGAGCGTTTCCGATGTGGGTGAACATATGCTGGTGGGATCGGTAGATGAGCTTGTTCCCGGGCGGTACAATGTTGTCCTGGGTGTGGGTTTGGCGGGTGTTTTGGGGGTCGGTGTAGGAGATAAGGTCATTGTAGTCACACCGCAGGCCACCGTAACGCCCGCAGGTATTTTACCCAAGCTGCGGCGATTCAAAATAACGGGGATATTTGAGGTGGGTATGTCCGAGTATGATAACGGGATCGCCGTTATTCATATTGATGACGCCTCACGCCTGTTTCAGTTGGACGGACAAGTGAGCGGTTTGCGACTGAAACTGCAGGATATGTTCCATGCGCCCCTGGTCAGCCGACAGATGATGCAGACCCTGGGCATGGCGTATTGGATCAGCGATTGGACCCGGCAGCACGCCAACTACTTTCGCGCGGTGAAAACCGAGAAGACCATGATGTTGATCATCCTGATGCTCATCGTTGGGGTCGCAGCCTTCAATATCGTCTCGACGCTGATCATGCTGGTTACCGACAAGCGTGCTGATATCGCCATCCTCAGGACCCTGGGGTTAACGCCGGCAAAGGTCATGATCATATTCCTCGTTCAGGGTACGATCATCGGTCTGTTGGGTACCCTACTCGGGGTGGCGGGGGGGGTAGCGCTGGCGCTCAATGTCGAGACCCTGGTGCCTGCTATAGAGGGTCTGCTGGATACCAAGTTTTTATCGCCGGATGTCTATTACATCAGCGATCTGCCCTCTGACGTACATTTAGAAGACGTCATAAAAATCGCTTTGGCGGCATTTTTCATAACGATTATAGCCACCCTCTATCCCGCTTGGCGGGCAGCCCGTACCCAGCCGGCCGAGGCATTGCGCTACGAATGATCACCATGACATTACCACCGGAATCTCAAACCCCGGTCATCGATTGCCGTCATTTGGCAAAAACCTACGCCGAAGGCTCGCTTGCCGTGGAGGTGCTCATCGATGTCAGTATACGGGTCGAGGCTGCCGAAAAGGTCGCTATCGTCGGATCATCAGGAAGCGGTAAAAGTACCTTGTTGCATCTGTTGGGTGGATTAGATATAGCCAGTGCGGGTCAGGTTCTAATCAACGGCAGCGATATGGGGGCACTGAAGGACGCCGAGCGGGGGAGATTACGCAATCATGCCTTGGGTTTTATTTATCAATTCCATCATTTGTTGCCGGAGTTCAGTGCCTTGGAAAATGTAGCTATGCCGCTGCTAGTACGAGGTATTGCGCCATCCGAGGCGATGCAAGATGCTACAACATTGCTCGATCGAGTAGGGCTTGCCGCTCGTTTGCGACACAAACCCACGGAACTCTCAGGTGGTGAGCGTCAGCGGGTGGCAATCGCTCGTGCTCTGATTACCCAGCCGGCCGCCGTGCTCGCGGATGAACCGACTGGCAACCTGGATCGAAAAACGGCTGCTCAGGTTCAAAGCTTAATGCTGAACCTGAACGAAGAAATGCATACCAGTCTGGTGATTGTCACCCATGATCCGGATCTGGCCACGCGGATGGATAAGGTCTATCACCTGGAGGATGGGCGGTTATACCCATGACGGATGGGTTTTTGAGTGCGCAGAGTGCGTTGATTTTGTCGCAGAGCAAGGCAGAATACGTGAGGCATAGTTTTCTCTATGGTTTTCGTGTTCTAACGCGGCTATGCGGC